>CAYYSW010000006.1:0-20884 GCA_964474395.1 uncultured Halobacteriales archaeon | reverse complement strand
CCCATGATTCCATCAATCGGTGGTCAGAATAAATAAAGGTACGCTAACCAACTGGTATCGAAGTGACAAGACACTCACACCGAGAAGGGGGTCTCCGCGACCACGTTTTCCCCGACGGTTCTGAGCTCGGCGCGGGCGGTGTAGTCGCCCGGTTCCGGGTCGGGCCAGGACTCCTCGAAGACGGCCTCCTCGCCGGGTTCGAAGCGCGCCGGCTGGAGGGCCTGCATGAACGCGCGGCCCGCCGACCAGCGCCACACCTCGTGTCCGTCGTCGCGCAGGACGGAGAAGTCGGCGTGGGCGGCGTCCCGGAAGGTGACCTCGGCCGGCTCGTCGTTTGCGTTGGCCACGACGAGGCGAAACGACACCTCCTCCCCGACGGTCACGGTCAGCGAAGCCTCGAGCATACGGGGGATGCGCCGGGAACCGATAAAAAGGTGCGCCGCCTCAGCGGTCGTCCGTGGAGTCGTACCCGAGCGCCGCCGCCACGTCGAGGAGGCCCGCGCCCTGCTCGTTGGCGGCGAGGCCGATGTCCTCGGCGCTCGCGGTGAGCTGGTTTCGGGCCTCGGTGTTGGTGTAGCCGTTCGCCATCAGCTGGGCACCGGCGCCCGCGACGTGCGGGCAGGCCATCGAGGTGCCCGAGAAGGTGTCGTAGCCGCCCGGGACCGTCGAGTAGACGTTCGACCCGGGGGCGGCCAGCTCGACTTCCGACCCGGTCGAGGAGAACGACGAGAGCCCGTCGTTGTTGTTCGTCGAGGAGACGGCGATCACCTCCGGGTACGCCGCCGGGAACCCCACGCAGTCACTGCAGGGCCCGCTGTTGCCCGCCGCCGCGACGAGGAACACGCCCCGGTCGACGGCGTACTGGCAGGCGTCCCGGAGCGTCTGTGAGCCCGAGGACCCCCCGAGGCTCATCGACCCGACGTCCCAGCCCTGGTCGGCGACGTACTGAACGCCGGCGGCGATATCGGAGAACGACCCCGACCCGCGCTTGTCGAGGACCTTCACGGCGTGGAGCGTCGCCGCCGTCGAGACGCCCACGACGCCCTCGCCGTTGTCCACTGCGCCGGCGGTGCCCGCACAGTGGGTCCCGTGGTCGTTGTCGTCGTCCCAGGACTCGGCGTACGGCCCGCGGGCCTTGACGAACGCCTTGCCCACCCCGAGGTTGGCCTGCAGGTCGGGGTGGTCGGAGTCGATACCCGTGTCGATGATGGCGACGTCGGCGCCCGCACCCGTCGCGCCGTTGGCGTGGGCCACCTCCGCGTCCACCCGGTCGATGCCCCACGGCAGCGTCTGGGCGGCCGTCGTCCCCACGTCGCCGCCACCGCCGCCGTTGCCGGGGTTCCGCGTGCTGGCTCCCCCGTCGATGGCGTGCATCGTCCCGTCCTCCTCGACGTACCGGACGTCCCGGCGGGCGCGTAGTCGCTCGACGGCCCTGTCGGAGAAGCGCCCGGCGACGGCCTGTCCAATGTCCCCGAAGTCGAGCGTCCGCCCGACGGACTCCGCGCGGTTCCGCGCCGCCCGTGCTGCCGCGGGCGTCCCCGTCCCCACGATACGCTTCGGTGCCCGTCCCGCCGCCGCCGTCCCCGCGAAGAGCGTCCCGACCAGTCCCGCCGCCGTCCCTCCGATGAAGCGTCGGCGTGTCGTGTTGCCGTTTGACATACGAACAGTTCGTCGTGGGAGCACACATAATAGTATTTCGATTGGTAAAGAGTAATTTCAACTCCTTTCGAGCGCACTTCGAACCCGTGTGACGCAAGAATTATGCCCGCAACGGTCCCGTCACGTGCTATGGGTCTCATGGACAAACTGCTGGGGGGCGGACGCGGCAGGCGCAGCACCGACGAGTACGTCGAGCTCGACCTCGACGACTTCGAGGCCGAGCCGTCGTCCTCCACGCGGATGCAGGTGCACATCGCCAAGATCGGCGACAAGCAGGACATCATCGCCATCAAGGACGCCGTCTACGACGGTGACATCGTCGTCGCCGACATCACCCGGCACACCACCTCCGACCGAACGATGGAACACATCTCCGACGAACTGAAGCAGGTCACCCGGGAGGTGGGCGGCGACATCGTCCAGAAGGACGACGACCAGCTCATCGTCACCCCCTCGGGTGTCAGCGTCTCCCGCGAGAAGCTCTCTCGCTGAGTGAACCTCCGGCTTCAGCACGCTTAACCGGCGGGACGGCCGACCGTCCCCCAATGTCACAGGCCATCCGCGTCCGCGACCTCCGCAAGGAGTACGGGGACGTGCAGGCGCTTGACGGTCTCTCGCTCGACGTCGAACGCGGCGAGTTCTTCGGGTTGCTCGGGCCCAACGGCGCGGGCAAGACCACGTTCATCAACATCCTCGTCGGACTGGCACGGAAGAGCGGCGGCACCGCCGAGGTGTTCGGCTTCGACGTCCAGGACGACTACCGCGAGGCACGCGACCGCATCGGTCTCGCCCCACAGGAGTTCAACGTCGACCGCTTCTTCCCCATCCGGGAGGTCCTCGAACACAAGGCCGGCTACCACGGCGTCCCGCACGACGAGGCGAGCGAGCGGGCCGACGAGGCACTGCGGACGGTCGGTATCTACGACAAGCGCGACACCCGCTTCGACTGGCTCTCCGGCGGGATGAAACGCCGGTTCATGATAGCGCGGGCGCTCGTCTCGGACCCCGACCTGCTCATCCTCGACGAGCCCACCGCCGGGGTGGACGTCGAACTCCGCCGCGACCTCTGGGACCTCGTCCGCCGGCTCAACGACGAGGGCACCACCATCCTCCTCACCACCCACTACATCGAGGAGGCCGAACGGCTCTGTGACCGCGTCGCCATCATGGACAGCGGTCGCCGGGTCGAGGTGGCCGACCCCGACGACCTGCGGGCGCGGGGCACCGACGAACTGACCGTCACGCTGGCCGACGCGCCGACCGCGATACCGGAGTTCGACGCCGGGGCCATCGCGGGCGTCGACCTCGACGGCGACACCCTCCGGGTCCGGGCCGCCGGCGCGGGCCAGGTCGCCCCGGACGTCCTGCGCGCCCTCGACCGGGCGGGCCACGAGGTCACGGACATGGAGATACGCCGAGCCTCGCTAGAGGAGGTGTTCGTCGAACTCACCCGCCGCGAGGACGCGGACGGCGACCAGGCCGACGAGGGCGACGGCGAACGAACCAACGGTCACCGCGAGCGGGAGGTGTCCGCGTGAGCCTCCTCTCGGTGCTCACCGGGTCGGGGTCGGGGTCGGGAACGGCGACGGGGTTCGTGACCCTCCTGCGCCGGGAGATACTGCGGTTCGTCCGCCGGCCGAGCAACACCTTCCTCCCGCCGGCCATCACGAATCTGCTGTACTTCGCCGTCTTCGGCGTCGTCCTCGGCTCGCGCATCTCGGGGGTCAGCGGCGACTACACCTATCTGGAGTTCGTCCTGCCCGGCCTCGTCGTCCTCGGGGCGGTGTCGAACGCCTTCGAGAACGCCTCGTTCTCCATCTTCCACGGTCGCTGGAACGACTACATCCACGAGGTGCTCACCTCGCCGCTGTCGCACACCTCGATGGTGTTCGCCTACATCCTCTCCAGTGCCCTTCGGGGCCTGCTGGTGGGGGGTATCGTCGTCGCCATCGGCCTGCTGTTCACGCCGGTGACGGTGGCGCGGCCGTTCTACCTGCTGGCGTTCGCGCTGGTCATCCCGACGCTGTTCGCGTCGCTGGGTGTCATCGGCGGCCTCTGGGCGGAGGACTTCGACTACCTCACCGTGTTGACGCAGTTCCTCCTGCGCCCGCTGGTGTTCTTCGGCGGGGTGTTCTACTCGCTGTCCGTGCTCCCCGGGCCGTACTACACCGTCTCGCTGCTCAACCCGATGGTGTACATGGTCGACGGCGTGCGCTACGGCTTCCTCGGCTACACGGAGCTCGGGCCGAACGTCTCGCTCGCGGTCCTCTCGGGGCTGACGCTGGCGGTGGTGCTGCTCGACGTCTATCTCTTCAAGAAGGGATACGGGCTGGTCGAGTAGTCGCGCCCACTCGATTCAGCGGTCCTCGGGCGTCTCGGCGTCGATGCCGGAGCGCGGGTGTCTTGGCCTCACGAGACACCGTCGGGCGTCTCGGCGTCGTCCTCGACGGAGCGCTTGAGCGAGTCCCGGCGGCTCTTCGCGTCGCGGCCCGTCGCCTCCAGGAGGAACTCGTTCTTCGCGTTGACGGCGTCCTCGGCGGCCTCGATGTTGCCCTCCGCGATGAGTTCCTCGGCGGGGCGCTCGATGAAGTCCACGGCGAGTTTGTCCTTCTTGCCGGAGTACTTCACCGCCCCGACGATGATCTTCTCGAACACCGGGTTGTCCGGCTCCCCGACCACGTAGAGGTCGCTCCCCTTGAACTCCTCCGTGCCCGTGATGGGTCCGAAGTAGTCCTCGACGGTGGCTTCCATATCCGGGATTCGGTCCTCGAGGTGCTCGCCCCGACGCATCTTGTACTCGCGCATGTCAGGGTGGTAGAACAGCGAGGGTTTAGGGATTCCGTTCGCTCACAGTGAGATAGCCCTCGCGACAGGACGGGCAGGCGTCGCCCGGCCGGTACGAGGAGTCCTGGGCGGCGACGCTGAGCCCGCAGGCCGGGCAGTGGTAGTCCGCCCCCGGCGTCGAGGTGGGTTCGGCGGCCGGTTCGACCGCCTCCCCGCCGGCCTCGATGACCTCCGCGCCGTCGCCCGCCTCGGCGGCGGTGTCGGCAGCACCGACCGCATCGGCGTCATCGTCGTCGTGGGTCCCGTCGACGGGTTCGCCCATCATCTCGGCGACGGTCGGCCCGTCGTCGTCCTCGTCCTCGTGGACGAGCGTGTCGGGGTCCCACGGGCGGTAGGTCTGGCCGGGTTCCGACGGCCAGTCGCCGTAGTCGCGCTGGTCGGGGTCGTCCGAGAGGATGACCGCGTCGTCGTCGTCGGGGTCGTAGTCCTCGAACTCGTCGTCGTCGGGGGCGTCGAACGCGCCGGAGTCGTCGTCTGGGGCGTCGCCGGGGGCGGCGGCCGCCTCACTCTCGGCGGCCACGTCCGCCGGCGTCTCCTCGGGGGCGACGACGGTCGTCACCTCCGTGTTCTCAGAGAGGACCCGCTCGGCGCCACAGCGCCGGCAGACGGTCACCTCCCGGACGGAGGTGACCACCTCGCTGCCGCGTTCCTCGCGGTCGCGTTCGACCTCGGTCTCGCCGAAGTCGTGGCCGAGAAGGGAGCAGGTGATGGCCATTGGCGGATTCTACCACGTCCGACACATAAGCCTACTCCTCGGCGCCCGCGGGTGGTGGGACGGCACAGGTTAAGACCGCGGGCGTGTTACCCTCGGCCATGCGAGCCAAGCGGGAGTACCGGAGTCGCGACACGACGGAGGTCGCGGTGCTCGACGCGCTCGTCGAGCGCGGCGACGAGGGGATGACCGTCCTCGAACTCCGCACCCGCGTCGACGCGGAGATAGACGCACTGGAGGACGCCCTCGCCTCCCTGAAGGAAGAACACCTCATCGGGACCCGACGCGAGGAGGGCCGCCTCGTCATCACCCCCGACGACCGGGTGGTCCCCGACCCCGAGGAGACGGACGACGAGGAGGGGTCCGTGCTCGACCGCCTGCGCGAGCGCTTCCCCTTTTAGGGGAACCGTAGCGGTCATCCGTTGGGCGGGTCAATTCCCTCGCAATGACCGTCATCGAGGACGTCCACGCCGACCACGGGGCGGCGTTCACGGACTACGGGGACCGTCGCGTCGTCGCGAACTACGGCCGCCACGAGCGGGCCCACCGCGCGGTCCGCAACGCCGCCGGCGTCATCGAGCTGGGCTACGGCGTCGTCGAGGTCCGCGGCGAGGACCGCGTCGAGTTCGTCGACAACGCCGTCACCAACCGCGTCCCCGGCGACGACGGGGAGGGGACCTACTGCCTCCTGCTCGACCCGCAGGGCGCCGTCGAGACGGATCTCTACGTCCTCAACGCCGGCGAGCGACTCCTCCTGTTCACCCACCCCGACCGCGCCGGCCCCCTCGTCGAGGACTGGTCGGGGAAGGTGTTCATCCAGGACGTCGGGCTACGCGAGGCGACCGACGACTTCGCCGTCTTCGGCGTCCACGGCGGGAAGGCCACCGAGAAGATAGCGAGCGTCCTCAACCACGCCGGCGCGCCCGAACCCGCCCTCTCGTTCGTCCGCGGGTCGATGGGCGACGAGGGCGTCACCGTCGTCGCGGGCGACGGCCTGACCGGCGAGGAGGGCTACGACGTCGTCTGTGCGGCCGACGACGCCGCGGCCGTCTTCGACACCCTCGTCAACCACGGCCTGAACGCCGCGCCCTTCGGCTACGACACGTGGAACACGCTCACGCTGGAGGCCGGCACGCCCCTGTTCGAGACCGAACTGGTCGGCCGAATTCCCAACGTCGCGGGCGTCAGGAACGCGCTCGACTTCGAGAAGGGCTGTTTCGTCGGGCAGGAGGTCGTCTCGCGCGTCGAGAACCGCGGCCAGCCCTCGAAGCGACTGGTCGGCCTCGCGCCCGCGGCGGTCCCCGACACGGGCGCGGCGGTGTTCGACGGCGACGAGGCCGTCGGCGAGGTGACCCGAGGGGCTCACGGCCCCAGCTACGAGGCCCCGATCGCGCTCGCGTACGTCGACTACGGCTTCGACGGGGAGAGGGTGACCGTCCGCGTCGACGGCGAGGAGACCCCCGCCGACGTCGTGGCCCTCCCGTTCGTCGAGGGGGGAGCGCGGTCGGCACGCCTCCCGACGTACCCCGACGCCTGACCCGACGGGTCCGGAACCGGGGACGTCGCGCTCGGGCTGACCGACGGCGGGGTCAGCGCCAGCGGTACGTGCGCCTGAGACGGGGTGAGCCGCGGGGTCAGAACGTCGTCGTGTAGAGGTCGTCGCCGACGTGGTGGAGCGACTCGACGACCTTCCCCGAGTCGCCGACGAGGTCGGCGCCGTCCTCCAGTGCGCGGCCGACGGCCAGCACCTTCCCGTGGGTCTCCTCGGCGATGACGACGAGGTCGCCCGCCGAGATGGACTCGTCGGCGTCGACGATACCCGGACGCATCACGTCGGCGCCGTCGGAGACGAACGACACCGCGCCCGCGTCCACCGTGACGACGTTCCGTTCGGGCGGGTACTCGTTCGCCCCGCGGACGGTGAGTATCGGCTCGTCGTCGAAGTACACCACGAGCGGTTCGCCGTCGACGAGGACGAGGTCGGTGTCGTCGTCGACGAACTCCACGCGTTCGAAGGCGTCGCCCTCGACGTCCACGCCCAGCGAGTCGGCGACCGACTCCCTGATGCGTTTTATCTCGTCGCTGCGGAGGTGGTGACGGGACTTGACCTGCATACCCGGGGTTCCGGCCGCCCCGGGATAAAGCGTCCGGGGTCGGGCGGACGGCCGTGCGCCCGGCGACTGCCGAGGCGAAAAAGGCTAAGTGAGCCCACACGTAGTGCCCGGTAGCATGTGGGGCTCGCGGAAACGCGGGAACGACCGCGTCGACTGTGTCGCCTGTGGCGAGTCCGTCGAGCGCTCGGCGGCCCGCGAGTACGACAAGGAGGGCGACCGCTGGTCGCGCCAGGGAAAGGAGTTCGAACACGTCTGCAAGGCCTGCCACCGCGACCTCTGTCACCAGCCCCGCGACGAACTGGAGAGCCTGTTGCTCGACGTGGAGGCCGACGGGCCGGCCACACAGGAGGAGTTCCTCGCGCGCTACAGCGAGCTCGTCCGGGAGCGCTACGGGTCGCTCCGCAGCGAGGAGTAAGGACCTCCCGGCGCGTGGCCCGATACGCCTAACTGCCCGCTTCCGTTATCCCACCCATGAGCGATTCCGAGCAGGAACAGGACGAAAAGCGAGCGGCACAGGCGGCCGCCGGCACCGCCGAGGGACAGGGCCCCGTCGAGATAGACGAGGAGCTGGCCCGCCACCTGGAGAACAAGCGCGAACAGCTCTTCGAGAAGTTCGAGATACGCGATGAGTTCCCCCACTCGGTACTGGAGGAGGCCCGCGAGCGCACGGAGGGCGTCCAACAGGAGATACAGGACGAACTCGACCACCGCGAGGACCTCCGCGAGCTGACGACGTGGACGACCGACCCCATCGACGCCCAGGACTTCGACGACGCCATCTCCATCGAGGAACACGAGGAGACGTACACGCTGTGGGTCCACATCGCCGACGTGACCCACTACGTCCACCCCGGCAGCGAGATGTGGGCCGAGGCCGTCGAGCGCGGGAACACCGTCTACCTCCCCGCCTACACGATCCACATGCTCCCGCCCGTCCTCGCGGAGACGGTCTGCTCGCTGGTCCCCAACGAGGACCGACTGGCCCACACCGTCCAGATGGAGATCGACAAGGAGACGCTCTCCTACGAGACCATCGACATCTACAAGTCCGTCATCAACTCCGACGAGCGGCTGACCTACACGCAGGCCGAGAACCGGCTCGACGACCCCGAGGCGCCCCTCCACGAGGAGTGTTCGACGGTGTTCGAACTCGCAAACGAGATGCACGAACAGCGAAAGGAGGACGGCTCGCTGGTACTGAACCCCAGCCGCGACCGCGCCCACACCATCATCGAGGAGTGCATGCTGAAGGCGAACAAGGCCGTCACGCACGTCCTGATGTTCCAGCGCGGCGTCGAGGCGATGTACCGCGTCCACCCCCAGCCCTCCCCCCAGGAGTGGGACAAGGCCCTCCAGGAGATACAGGAACTCGACGGCGTCTCCATCCCCGGCGGGTCGTGGGACGACCCGCGGAAGGCCGTCAACGCCACGCTGGAGCAGGCCCCCGGCCGACAGCTCTCGAAGATACAGCGCGCCGTGATGCGCGTCATGCCCCGCGCGAAGTACATGAACGACCCCTTCGGCGGCCACCACGCGCTCAACTTCGAGATATACGGCCACTTCACCAGCCCCATCCGGCGGCTCTCGGACCTCATCAACCACTGGATCGTCCACGAGGAGGAAGTCCCCGAGGACCTCGTCGCGCTCTGTGACCGCGCAAGCGACCGACAGAAAGACGCCGAACAGTGCGAACGGGAGTACAAGCAGTTCCTCGAGGAGGTGGGACTGGACCCCTACGCGGTGAACAACCGCGGGCTGGTCGTCGTGGAGGACGACGACGATGACGACGAGACCGAGAGTGAGAACGAGGCCGACGAGAGGGAGGGCTCGGCGTCGGAAGGCGATGCCGACGTCGAGGACACCCCCACCGACGACGAGAGCGAGGACACCGCCGAGGTCGGCGCGACCGACGAGTAGCCGGCTCCGAGACGTCCGTTTCCGACCGTAGCGGACCGACGACACCTATTTCCGGCGTCCTCGACTACTTCCACCACTTGATGAACGACGCCGCGGCCCCCGCAACCGTTCTGGTCGTCACCCTCCTGTTGGCCACCGTCGCCGTCCCGCTCCCGGTCGGCGGCGTCCCCGACGCCCGCCTCACCGTCTCCGGCGTCACCGTGTCCCCCGGGACGCCCGTGACCGGCGCGCCCGTCACCGCCGACGTGACCGTCCAGCTGTCTGCGGGCAGCTCCTCGGCGGTCGAGCTCACCGACCTCTTCCTCGCGAACGGGGACGGGAACCGTATCGGCGGCGCGACGAACGTCGGGGCGCTCTCGCCGGGCGGGAGCGTCACGGTACCGCTGACGACCACCTTCGAGGACCCCGGACAGAAGGACCTCCAGGTGGTCGTCGTCGGGGAGAACGACACCGGCAGCGAGGTGCGCATCAGCCGACCGCTGACCGTCGTCGTCGAACAGGCGCCGCCGCAGGTGTCCCTCCGGCCCGGGCGGGCCGTCGCGGGCGTCGAGAGCGGCGTCGGCGTCGAGGTCGCCAACCCGACGACCGAGTCCCTCCGGAACATCGCGGTGACGCTGCGAACCGGCGAGAGCGTCGAGCGCCGGTCGCTCGCGTCGCTCGCCGCGGGCGCCAGCGAGACGCTCAACGTCTCGGTCCGGCCCGGGACGGCGGGCGAACGTCCCGTGACCGCCACCGTCGAGTACACCACGGCGCGGGGGACCCGCGCGACGACGGAGGCCAGCGCCACCCTCTCGGTGGCCCCCCTCCGCGAGGACGTCGGCGTCCGCGTCGAGTCCATCGACAGCCAGCAGCCGGCCGCCGGCGACATCGGGGGACAGATCGGCAGTCTCATCGGCGGGGGCGGAGCGGCGGCCACCCAGCCCGCAGGCGGCGAGGAGGCGTCCGGCGAGCGCGTGAGCGTCACGGTGACGAACTTCGGGAACGCACCGGTCCGGGAGGCGGTGCTCGCCGCGGCGGTCGACGGCGAGACGCGGACGCGCTACGCCGTCGGCCCGCTGGCGCCCGGCGAGAGCGAGTCGGTGCCGGTGGACCTCGCGGCCGTCGGCGGCGGGCCGGTGCGCTTTGCGGTCACCTACACCGTCGCCGACCGGGAGGGCCGGGCCGCGACGACCTACGACTACCGGGCGCCGAACGCCTCGCTCGCCGTCACCGGCGTCAACCTGACCCGCGACGGCGACGGCACCCTGCGCATCACGGGGAACGCGGGCAACACCGGCGAGGCGGACGTGCGGGGCGTCGTCGTGAGCGTCGGGTCGAACGAGTACGTCTCGCCGGCGTACCCCCAGCGCGATTACTTCGTGGGCACCGTCGAGGGCAGTGAGTTCGCCCCCTTCGAGGTGACCGCGCGGGTGGACGCCGAGAACGCGAGTTCGGTCCCGTTGCGGGTTCGCTACAGCGTGGACGGCGAACAGCGCGTCGAGACGGTCGAACTGCCCTACGACGAGCGCCTGCGGCCCGACCCCGCGGGGAACGACCTCCCGCTCGAACTGCTCGGGGGCGCCGTCCTCGCGCTGGGCGCCGCCGTCGCGCTCGTCGTGGCGGCGACGCGCTACCGATGACCGACGACGCGGGGCTCCGGGCGGAGTCCCTCGCGGACGAGGCGGCGGACCCCGACGCTGTCGTCGAACTCATCGGCGTCACGAAGCGCTACGACACCGGCAGCGAGACCGTCACCGCGCTGGACGACGTGGACTTCACGCTCCGGCGCGGCGAGTTCGTCGCGTGCGTCGGTCCCAGCGGGTCGGGGAAGTCCACGATGCTGAACGTCCTCGGCCTGCTCGACGTGCCCACGAGCGGCGAGCAGTACCTCAAGGGGCGGGACGTGACGGTGCTCACCGACGAGGAACAGACCGACGCGCGAAAGGACGCCATCGGCTTCGTCTTCCAGGACTTTCACCTCATCCCGACGCTGACGGCGACGGAGAACGTCGAACTGCCGACGCTGTTCGACCCCGAGAACGACGCCGAGGCGTACGCGCGGGACCTGCTGACGCGGGTCGGCCTCGGGGAGCGCCTCGACCACACGCCGAACCAACTCTCTGGCGGGCAGAAACAGCGCGTCGCCATCGCCCGGTCGCTGGTCAACCGCCCGGACGTCCTGCTGGCCGACGAGCCGACGGGCAACCTCGACCGGGAGACGGGCCGCACGATCCTGGAGGAGTTCCGGCGGGTCTGCGAGTCGGGCGTGAGCGTCGTCGCCGTCACCCACGACGAACTCGTCACGGAGTACGCCGACCGCACCGTCGAACTCGTCGACGGCGTCCTCGGGGGGGCGAGGGGTGTGGAGACGAACGGGGACGGGACGAACAACGGGGACGGAGAGAGTGGCGCGAGCGGAGAGCCGGACGAGACGCGTTCCGAGACGGAGGCGGGGGGCGACCGGTAGATGGCCCGGTTCCCCGCCGTCCTGCTCGCGCGGCGCAACCTCTCGCGCAACCGGCTGCGCTCGGGGCTGGCGGCGCTCGGCATCGTCATCGGCGTCCTCGCCATCGCCACGCTCGGCATCCTCGGGAACGTCCTCCAGTTGAGCGCCGCCAACGAGCTGGGCGGTATCGGCAACCAGGTCATCGTCTCGCCGAACGCCGACGCGGGCGTGGAGTCGCTCACCTCCCGGGACGTCCAGGAGATACGCCGGGCCGCCGAGGGCCGCGGCGAGGTCGTCCCCCTCATCAGCGACGGGGGGGTGGTCTCGAACGGTGGCCGACAGACGTTCGCCCAACTGTACGGGACGAACGATCCGCGTGCGCTGTTCGCGGCCAGCGACGGCCAACTCCCGGCGCGTCACCGGCAGGGGGCCATCGTCGGCGCGAGCGTCGCCGAGCGACTCCGGCTGCAGGTCGGCAGCGCGCTCGAAATCGAGGGTAATCGCTACCGGGTCGTGGCCGTCCTCGCCGAGAGCGAGGAGATAACGCCGATCCAGCCGGACAACGCCGTCGTCCTCCCCGAGGCGGAGTTCGTCGGCGACGACTACGACCAGGTGGTCGTCCAGGCACGGTCGGGCGAAGCGGCGAGCGCCGTCGCCCGCGAGGTGCGCGCGAACCTGAACGCCCGGACCGACCGGGTGAGCGTCTTCGAACTCGGCTCCATCCTCTCGACCATCCGGGAGTTCTTCGCCTTGCTCAACGCCTTCCTCGTCGGGCTGGCGTCCATCTCGCTGGTGGTGGCGGGTGTGAGCATCTTCAACGTCATGCTGATGAGCACCGCCGAACGCAGACAGGAGATCGGCGTGTTGCGGGCGGTGGGCGTCCAGAAGACGGACGTCCTCCGGACGCTGCTCGTGGAGGCGGCGCTGCTCGGTGCCATCGGCGGGTTCGTCGGCGCGCTCCTCGGCGGCCTCGCGGCGGTCGGGCTGGCGGCCGTCGTCGAACAGGTGGGCTTCGACGTGATATTCGTCCCGACGAACGGCTACTACCTCGTCGGCGCGTTCGCCTTCGGCATCGTCGTGAGCCTCACGAGCGGCCTCTACCCGGCGTGGAAGGCCGCGAGCGAGCGCCCCGTCGAGTCGCTGCGCGGCTGAGGAGGTGAGGACCGCGACGAGGGGGTGGCCGTCTCCCTATCGGCCTCCCCCACCGCCTCGGCCGCCTCGTCGTACCACAGCGGGCGGACCACCCGCGTCGCACCGAGGGCCCCGAAGGCTACCCGAACCCTCACCCGGGTCGGCGTCCCCGCGCGCTCGACGCGGTAGGTGAGGTCGTACGACCGGACGACCCCCCGGTCGTCCACGACGGCGTCGACCGCGACCGACCGGAGCGGGGGGAGGTCCTCTGGGGTCCCCTCGACGCCGAGGTGGTACAGCGTCCGCCCGCCGCGCTCGGTCGTCCCCGTCACCCGGAGGTCCACGACCGAGAGGACCCGCGCCAGCCCGTAGCGGTTCGTCGCGCGTTCGGGCAGAACGGCGTCGGGGTCGGTCAGCCGCCGGTACCGGACCGACCCCGACGCGTCCTCGTGGCGTTCGAAGCCGTTGCCGTCGTCCATCCAGCGCCCGACGCGGCGCTCGCGGGGGGTCTCGCCCCGGTAGTCGGCCTGTTCGAGGACGTACCGGAAGCGCTCGCCGCCGGCGGCGACCCTGACGGTGCTCTCGTAGCGCGACCGGACCGTCCCGTTGCGGTGGGTACGCTGTTCGACCCGGTGGACGGTGTAGGAGGTGTCCGCGAGGACCGCGGCGTGGGCGGCCGCCAGGCGGTTCGGGTCGAAGACCCCCTCGCGGGTCAGGCCGGGGGCGAGCGTGCGACCGGGGGGCGCCGGCGGGTCGTCGGGCACCGCCGCCGGCGTCACCGTCGGCCGGTCGGCTCCGCCGGACGCGGGTGCGTCCGTCCCCCCACACCCGGCGAGGACGAGAGCGAGGACGAGCGCCAGCGTCGCGAGGCCACGCATGGGAACGGTACGCGCAGGACGGACAAACCCTTTCGCCCGCGTCCTCTCTCGCCTCAGCGCTCGATGAACGCGCGGGCCGCGTCCCGACACTCCTCGCTCGTCGCCACGCGCGCGAACCCGCCGTGGACCCGGTCGCGCTCGCCCCGCTCGGCGAGGGCGAGCGTGGCGTACTCCTTGGCCAGTCTGGTGGCGGGCGCGGGCGACTCCGTGATGCTGTCGACGAGATCCGCGACTGCGGACGGGAGCTCCTCGCCGGGGACGACGCGGTTGACGAGCCCCCAGTCGTGGGCGGTGGCGGCGTCGATGGGGTCGCCGGTGAGCGCGAGTTCGAGGAGGCGTTTCTTCCCGCAGATGGCGCCGATTCGACTCACCGCGTAGGGCGGGAACGCGCCGATGCGGGTCTCCGGGAGCGCGAAGGTGGCGTCCTCGCTCGCCACGGCGAGGTCCGCGGCGGCGACGAGTTCGAACCCGCCGCCGTAGGCGAGGCCGTTGACGGCGGCGACGACGGGTATCGGGCAGGTCTCGATGCCGTACAGTCCGTCCGCGAGGCAGTCGGCGAGGGCGCGCACGTCGGCCTCGGTGTCGAGGTCGACGAGCGTGGCGATGTCGTCGCCGGCACAGAAGGCATCACCCGTGCCGGTGACGACCGCGACGCGTGCCTCCTCGCTCGCCCGGTCGAGGGCGGCGGCGAGGTCGCGCCAGTCCGCCAGCGCGAGGGCGTTCTTCTTCTCGGGGCGGTCGATGGTCACCCAGGCGGTCCCGCCGTCGACGTCGGTGTGGATGTGGCTCACACCGGGGCGAGGAACCGCGAGAACATAAGGGGTGGTCGGGGTCAGTCGTCGCTGGGTTCGGGGGCGGGGTCGTCGTCCCCGCCGAGGAAGCGGTCGCGCGCCCACTCGATGCCGCCCGCGACGCCGTTGTCGAACAGCAACACGACGACCAGCAGGATGAGCCCGAAGGCGAACTGCCAGTACTCCGAGAGCGGGAGGCCGAAGGGGTCCTGGTCGATGATCCAGCGCAGGTACTCGTAGACGTACGCCCCCACCGTCGGGCCGATAAAGGAGTACGGTCCGCCGATGACGGTCATGATGACCGGTTCGGCGGAGAACGTCCAGTAGGCCAGCGTCGGCGTGATACCGGTCTGCAGGGGGACGAGCAGCGCACCCGCCAGTCCCGAGAACGCCCCGCTGATGATGAACACGATCCAGCTGTGGTACGTGCCGTTGACGCCGATGGCCTGCGTTCGCCCGGGGTTCTCCCGGATGGCCTGACAGATCATCCCGAACGGGGAGTTGACGATGCGCCAGAGGGCGTACATCGACGCGAGGAACACCGCGAGGACCATGAAGTAGTACACCACCGGATTGGCGATGTTGTACAGCTGGAACTCGACGCCGAACAGGTCGACGCTCCCGAGGATAAAGGAGAGGCCGTCGCTCCCGTTCGTGAGGCCCCCGATGTTCTGGTTCGCGATGGCGTAGATGGCCATGCTGAACGACAGCGTGATCATCGCGAAGTAGATCTCCTCGAGCTGGACGCTGAGGTAGCCGACGCCGACGGCGAGCACCGTCGCCACGAGGACGCCCAGGAGGACGGCGACGATGAACGTCACGAGCACCGAGGCGCCGCCGAACAGCTCCGGGAACCCGAGTGCTCCTCCCCAGTTCAGGATGAACTGCGCGAGGGTGTACCCGGAGACGGCGACGAACATGGCGTGGCCGAACGAGAGCAGCCCCGTGTACCCGAACAGCAGGTTGAACGCCGTCGCGAAGACGGCGAAGATGAGCACCTCGGTCATGAGGCGCTTCTGGAACGGGTCCATCAGGAACGGGACCACGAACAGCAGGAACACCGCCGCTACCGCGGCGACGGCGTACGTTGCCATCGAACGCTCCCCGCCGAGGAGGCGTTCGCGAACTCCGTAACTCATGGGTGTGGTGGAATCACGGTCCCTCGCTCAGAGCCCCGGGGGAAGGTCCGTCCCCTCGAGTAGCCTGTTGGCCTCGTCCTTGGACAGCGAGACGGCCTGTGCGTCGAGACCGACGCCGTCGTAGGGCACGTCGGCGTCCCTCGTCGTCTCGCCGATGATGGTGGGGGCGTCGGCCTGGTGGCTCTCGGGGTCGAACGTGATCTCGCCGCGCGGGTCGTCGGCGAAGGACATCCCCTCCATCTCGGAGATGATGGCGTCGGGCTCGGTGCTGCCGGCGCCCTCGATGGCCTGCTTGTACATCCAGATGGCCGCGTAGGTGCTCGGACCGGTAAAGGAGGGGTACTGCCCGTCGTTGGCGTCCATGAACGCCTGGACGTAGTTCGAGTTGGCCTCGTTGTCGAAGGCGGTCGGCCAGTACCACGAGGAGTAGTGGACCCCCTCGGGCATCGTGTCGCCGAGCGCCGAGAACACCGTCGGGTCGGCCCCGAGGGTGTCGAACACGTCGTCGACCTGGTCGAACAGGCCCTGCTCGGTCGCCTGCTGGACGAACGTGACGGCGTCCCCCGCCCAGAAGGAGGTGAACACGAGGTCCGGGTTCGAACTGAGCACCTGGTTGATCTGCGGGGTCATGTTGCTCGCGCCGAGCGACGGGAACACCGACTCGACGTACTCGAAGTCGCCGCCGAGGGCGTCGGCGAACGCCCTGAAGTAGTCCCAGGTCTGGGTGCCGTAGGCGTAGTCCGGCCCGATGTTGGCGACGCGGGTGACGTCGAGTTCCTCGACGGCGAACTTCGCCATCGCGTAGGTGTTGATGGTGGTGTTGGCGTTCGTCCGGAAGAGGTTCGGGATGCCCGCGGCCTTCCCGTCGCCGCCCTCGAAGTAGTTGCCGTAGGTCTCGGTGTCGTGTTCCGTGATCCACGGCGTGCCGATGTCCGTCAGGGTCATCGGCACGCCCAGTTCGCGCATCGTCGGGGCCGCGTTGAGCGTCTCCCCCGAGGAGGTGAGGCCGATGAGCGCGTCGACCTGTTCCTCCTGGACGAGGCTGGTGATCTGGGAGGCGGCTCCGCCGTTCGCGTGGTCACGGAAGACGATCTCGACGTCCTCGCCGTTGATGCCGCCTGCCTCGTTGACGGCGTCTACGCCGAGTTCCGCGCCGGCCTGCGAGGCACTCCCGAGTGCCTCCGCCAGCCCCGAGAGGAGGAAGACGCCGCCGATCTTGACGCCGTCACCCCCTCCGCCACCCCCGCCGATACCCAGACACCCGGCGAGCGATGTCGCCGCCGCACCCGCCCCGACCCCCGCGAGAAACCGCCGTCGGTTCACGCCACGCGAGTCGCCCCGACCGGTCGTCATGTCGCTTGTCCGTCTGCGTGTCATAGCCTATCGAGGGCGTGGACCTTTTCGGATATATACTTTGGCCTATCTGGGTGTCATTCATCGCGAACGGAACCGCGACATCCGGTAAATTTCGCCATACAGCGGTTGGTCGGGAAGGAGTACGTCGAAAGGTTTAATCAACCATGAACGGACCGGGTGGTATGGTAAGTCCTGACTTGCTCGTGGCGCAGATCGACGCGAGCCTGCTCGCGAATCAGATCATCGCGGGCATCAGCATCGGGAGCTGGCTGTTCCTGGTCGCCATCGGGCTGAGTCTCATCTTCGGGGTGCTCGACGTCCTGAACTTCGCCCACGGGGTGCTGTTCATGATCGGGGCGTACGTCGCCGTGGTGTTCACGACCGGCGGCGGGAACATCCCCGTCGTCAGCGACCTCTTCATCGAACCGCTCGTCTCCGTCTGGCCGTTCGACGCCTTCTGGCTGGGCATCGTCTTCGCCGCCATCGTCGTCGGCGTCGTCGGCGCCGCCCTCGAGTTCGGCCTCATCCGGCGCGTGTACGACCGCGAACCGCTCGACCAGTTGCTGTTGACGTTCGCGCTCGTCCTCATGCTGACCGACGTCGTGCGGTTCGTCTTCGGGACGGGCCAGTACGCGATCAACCAGCCGGCGATCTTCAACTTCAACGTCCAGTTCGCCGAGGGCGTCGCCGTCGGCGGCTACCGGCTGTTCGTCATCGTGATGGCCGTCGTCATCCTCGGTCTCCTCTTCGTCATCCTCGACCAGACGAACATCGGGCGCGTCACGCGCGCGACGTCCTCGGACCGCGACATGGCATCGCTGCTCGGCATCAACGTCCCACGGCTCTACACCGGCGTCTTCTTCGCGGGCTGTGTGCTCGCGGGCATCGGCGGTGCGCTCGCCGCCCCGCTGCAGTCGGTCACGACGTCGCTCGGCAACCAGGTCATCATCAACGCGTTCGTCGTCGCCGTCATCGGCGGCCTCGGGTCGTTCCTCGGGGCGTTCATCGGGGCGATGATCATCGGCCTGCTCATCGCGGTGGGTAGCCTCGTCGCGCCCGGCGCCGGCGAACTGTTCCCGTTCGTGGCGATGATCCTCGTCCTCGTGTTCCGTCCCGAGGGGCTCTTCGGGGGTGCCGAGGCGTGACGACGGTCCTCCGAACCGACGGGCTGACCAAGGCGTTCGGTCGCCTCGTCGCCACCGACGACGTCAACGTGAGTATCGACTCGGAGGACGTCACCAGCATCATCGGCCCCAACGGGGCCGGCAAGACGACGTTCTACAACCTGCTGTCGGGCCAGCTGAAACCGACCGAGGGTACCGTCCACCTCCGCCCCCGCCCCGGGGCCGAGGACGCCAAGACCGACGAGGACGGACTGATGGACGTCACGGGCATGGAGCCGTACAAGATCAGCCGGCTGGGGCTCTCGCGGGCCTACCAGATAAACAACGTCTTCGAGGGGCTGTCGGTCATCGACAACATCCGCATCGCGCGTATCACCCTCGAGAACCGGACGATGGACCTCACCTCGCGGGCCCGCAAGGACGAGGCGCTCACCGAACACGCCTGGGAGGTCATCGAACTCGCCCGACTGGAGGAGGTCGCCGAGACGAAGTGTGCGAACCTCTCGCACGGCGACACCCGGAAGGTCGAGATCGCTCTCGCCCTCGGCATCGACCCCTCGGTGGTCCTGCTCGACGAACCGACGGCGGGGATGAACGCCTCGGAGACGCGCAAGATGGTCGACCTCGTCAACCGGTTGGACGCGGAGACGGACACGACGTTCGTGCTGACCGAACACGACATGGAGGTCGTTCTCGGCATCTCGGACCGCATCCTCGTCCTCGACAACGGGAATCTCATCGCCGACGGCGCGCCCGACGAGGTGATGGCCGACGAACGTGTCAAGGAGGCCTACCTCGGAGGTGAGGAGTGATGGCGGACCCCGTACTCACACTGGAGGACGTCAACGCCTACTACGGCAACAGTCACGTCCTGTTCGATCTCTCGATGGAGGTCCACGAGAACGAGATCGTCGCCCTCCTCGGGCGCAACGGCGCGGGCAAGACGACGACCCTCCGGAGCATCACGGGCACCATCCCGCGACGCGAGGGGGTTATCAACTACCGCGGGACGAACATCATCGACACCTCCGTCGACGGCATCAGCAACATGGGGCTGAAACTCGTCCCCGAGGAGCGTCGCATCTTCCCGACGCTGACCGTCCAGGAGAACCTGATGGTCGCCCACGACGCTTGCAAGAACCCGCGGGACGTCGAGGAGATGTACGAGATATTCCCGGCGCTCGACGACCACCGCCAGAACCTCGGGCGGAACCTCTCGGGCGGGGAGCAGCAGATGCTCTCGGTGGCCCGCGCGCTCATCCAGGACCCCGACGTGCTGATGCTCGACGAACCGACCGAGGGCCTCGCGCCGGTCATCGTCCAGGACCTGAAAGAGGTACTCGCGGAGGTCGTCCAGGAGGACGTCACCGTCGTCCTCACCGAGCAGAACGTGGCGTTCTCGCTCGAACTCGCCGAGCGCGCCTACATCGTCGAGAAGGGGTCGGTGGTGTACGAGGGCTCCATCGAGGAACTCCGCGAACGCGACGACCTGCTGGAGGAGTACCTCTCGGTGTCCACCGCCGACGACGGGGGCGAGGGCGGGGGCGAACCGGCCGAGGAGTCCGCCTGAACGCGGCCGGCCGCCACCCGCACCGACGGACGCCCGCGGGGGTTCCGGACAACACGTCGAGGGATGCCCGTGGCGCGCCTACCGGCCCCGTTGCTGCCCGACGACCCACCGTCTGCCCCGAGGACGACGACCGGCGACCGATGACGGACGACCCGGAGGCGTGCCTCGACTCCGAGAATTCGGCGGGCGGGAACTGGCTCGCGCCGACCCTGCCCGACGAGTTCGTAAGGAGGACCGGCCGTGCCCCCGGACGTCCTTCATCGGCTACCCGGCCCGAAGGACCCCCTCGGGTGGATGAACGTCCATTCGTGTCGGCACACCCACAAGATACATATTTCCTCACGCGAACTCACTGGCGGGACACGCGATAGCGGTTCGCGGCCGTCCCACCACAGGTGAGCCCGGTGTGTCGTCACACCTCACCGCCGGGCCAACGCTGGCACGCGACTCCCCCGGCACCACCCGGGTGCCGTTCCCCGCACGGGACGCCGACGCTGTCGGCGTCGGCGTCCATCGCTTCGGGGACCTCCCTTCCCGACGTGCGGCCACATCCCGCGACCGACGAGCGGTAGGGCCGGGTCGTGTCAGTCGTCGCGCCGCGGTCCACGAGGCGGCCCGTCCCGTCGTACCACGCCCATCTGTCGTCGTCGTCCTCGCGGCGGTAGTACCGCAGGACGCCGCTGGCGTCGTAGACGTAGAGACGTTCGTCGCCGTCCTCGTCCTCGATATCGTAGAACGTCGCACAGCGCCCGGACCCGCCGGTACGGTAGTCCACGTCCACGTCGTCCGCACTGGCAGCCGTCGACGGCGCGAGCGGGGCGGCCAGCGCCGCCCCCACGACTCGCAGGTAGCGCCGTCGGGTCGGGGACATGGCCCTCTCGTCGTCCCTTGGTTCGCCGTGGCCATGAGATGCCCGTAACGGCGAGGTCACGTACCACAGAACCGTGGATTTTCTGACAGTTCGAACCGCAGTCGCTCGCTCCCTGCTTTGACTCCCAGCTGCGACCATTCTCGCTCGTAGAACTCGCTCCGATGGACTTACTGGGAGTCCGGCGAGTGAGCGGCGCGGTTCGGAGCGAGCGCAGCGAGCGAGAACCGCGAAACGGACGAGTGGGACTCAGGTAAGTCCACGACTGGAGTGAACGCAGTGAACGGAAGGAAGTGGACTTGCTGGGATTTGAACCCAGGGCCTCTTCCTTGCGAAGGAAGCGATCTGCCACTGAT
>CAYYSW010000005.1:19973-21433 GCA_964474395.1 uncultured Halobacteriales archaeon | reverse complement strand
GATGACCTCCACGAGGTCCATCAGCATCGGCGGGTTGAACCAGTGGGTGCCGACGACCTGCGAGGGACGGTCGGTCCCTTCGGCGAGTTTCGTCACGTTCAGCCCGGAGGTGTTCGTCGCGAGAATCGCGTGCTCGGGGGTGTGTTCGTCCAGCTGGTCGAACACCTGTGCCTTGATGGACTGCTGTTCGAGGACGACTTCGGTGACGAAATCGACGTCCCCCACCGCGGTCGGCAGGTCGCTCTCGAAGGAGAGGCGGTCGAGCGCGGCGCTGGCCTCCTCCTCGGAGATGTGGCCCTTCTCGGCGGACTTGTCGTAGCTCCACTCGATGTGTCCCTCTGCGGCCTCGACCTGTTCGGCGTCGATGTCCTGGAGCGTGACCTCGTAGCCCGCGAGCGCCTGCACCGCGGCGATACCCCGTCCCATCTCGCCGGCACCGATGACTGCGGTCCGGTCCACGTCCTCGACTGTCTCGAGTGTCATGCTCGCTCGATTGGTGGGGTGTGTGAAAAGCCTGCTCAGTTCGCGCCGGGTGCGGCCGACGGGCTGTCGGCCGGCGTGGGACCCCTCAGCGACCGCTCCACTCCGGGTCGCGCTTCTCGGCGAAGGCGGTCCGGCCCTCCTCGTGGTCCTCGGTCGTCCGGAGGGTGTCGATGACGCGCCGTTCGTAGCGCCGACCCTCCGAGAGGCCGACCTCGCCGTGCATATCGACGACGTCCTTCACGGCGCGGACGGCCAGCGGGGGCTTGCTCGCCAGCGTGTCGACGAACTCCGCGACGGCGTCGTCGAGGTCCGCCTGCGGGTGGACGTGGTTGACGATGCCGTCCTCGGCGGCCGTCTCGGCGCTGATGTGCTCGCCGGTCATGCACAGGTCCTTCGCGCGCGAGGGACCGACCAGTTCGGCGAGTCGCTGGGTGCCCCCGCCCCCCGGAATGATGCCGAGGTCGACTTCGGGTTGGCCGAGGGTGCTGCGCTCGCTCGCGATGCGGAAGTCACACGACAGCGCCAGTTCGAGGCCGCCGCCCAGACAGTAGCCGTCGATCTTGGCGACGACGGGCGCCTGGAGCTCCGCGGCGGCGTTGAACACCTCGGCGGGGTCGTACACGCCGGGGGTGACGGCGTCGAACTCCGTGATGTCCGCGCCCGCACAGAACGCCTTCTCGCCGGCCCCCTCGACGACGACGGCCCGGACGGAGACGCCCCCGCCGGTCCGCGCGTCGCTGTCGATGTCGGCGAACGCCTCCAGTCCGGCGACGTAGTCCTCGCGCAGTTGCGAGGACAGGGAGTTCAGCGCGTCGGGACGGTTCAGGACGATGGTGCCCACGCCGCGGTCCTCGTCGAACGACCACTCGATGGCCTCGTAGCTCGCTTCGCGCATGTACCAGCGGCTTGGCGGAACCGTGACTTAAGCGTAGGCACTGTCGGGGCCCCCACGTCAGCCTCCCTCGGTTCACGACCGG
>CAYYSW010000005.1:5672-19873 GCA_964474395.1 uncultured Halobacteriales archaeon | reverse complement strand
TTAAGCGTAGGCACTGTCGGGGCCCCCACGTCAGCCTCCCTCGGTTCACGACCGGATGGGACAGGCTACCGTTCCCGACCTGACCGTGTCTCGGTGGACCCGACAGCCACGTCTCGGTGGGCTCGACGACCACCTTACCGCGGATTCATCCGTCGCTGTCGAGATGACGCCCGACGGCGTCGAGGTCGGCCGCGAGTGTCGTCGTCGCGGTCAGGACCGGGTAGGTCCAGTCGGCCTCCTGGTAGAGGTACTCACAGAGCGCGTGGCCGTCGAGGGTGTTCCCGTCGGTCACCCGCCGGGCGAGTGCCGCCTGTCTGTCGGCGGCGACCGACTCGCATCGCTCGCGGAGATCGGCGAGACATGGGGGGATATCGACGTCCGGTTGTTCGGCCCGGGACGCTCGACGCATCCCGGTGTATCGACGCTCCTCGATGTCACCCGTCTCCCCGGTCGGACGTCCGTCTCCGGTCGGACGTCCGTTCCCGGTCGTTCGGCTCCTCCCCAGGGAATCGGTCAGGTCGGACGTCCCGTCCACGATGTCTCGGAGGTCGCGGTGGGCGGTGTCGAGCGACGTCCGCTCCCGTTCGAAGGAGTCGAGCAGTCGCCCGCGGGACGTGCGGGCCTCGCGGACCGCACCCACCAGGGTCCCCTTGAACGACGCCGTGAACCCGCTGGAATCACCGCCGATGACGCCGACGGCGATGTCTCGACCGAGTTCCGAGGCGACGTGCTCGCCGAGCGTCTCGTCGTAGACGGCCTCGAAGTGATCGACGGCCATCACCGTCGCACGGTACGCTTCTCTAACGGTCGCCAGCGGGTCGCTCCCTCCACCGCCGGCGGGTCGCACGACGGTCCGTGCGGCGGGAGCGTTCACTCCGCGGGAGATCCGGAAGGCCTCGGGGTCGATGTCGGCGAGTCGGTCCTCGAAACGTCCGAACGCTCGCTTCTCAGCGGCCACCTGGTCGCACTCCTCCTGGAGGAGTCCGCGGGCGGTCTCGACGGGGGCGACGACGTGGCGATGCATGGTTCTCCGGACCGCGACACGACGAGCGGAACGACCGACGGACCGACTCCCGCGGACGATGTCGTGGTACTGTATCACACAGAAACCGCGATGGGATTAAATGTTACCATAGTCGCGAAAGAAAGAAGGGAGGTGCGTCGGGTCGGTAGTGGGACCCCCGAACCCTGAGGTCGGCGAGGGTCTCGAGGAATCCAGCAAACCGGTGGGAGCATCGACGGCGGTATCCATCAGGGAGTTAGAAAGTTTCGAGGGCGATGCAGGACACGAGGAGATGGGAGAGGATCCACCCACCCACCTACCCACCCACACACCCCTCGTCCAGAGTGTAAACGGGAACGAGGGTGGGGGGAGGGGAAGCGGAGGTGACGGCAAGGTGGGATGAACAGCGGTTACCGACGTACAGGTCGGTCCGGGCGCGGTCCGCTGAAGTCTTGGTATCTTTCTCTCGTAACCCACATGGACGCCACGCTCACCCCTGCTTCACGTCGAACAGCTGACCCAGTCGAGTCTACGCTCGACTGTCGTTCGACTTGCTCAATCTAGCTTGGTGGATTGTTGGCTAGATTAGCTATTAAATCTAGGGCTTTTCAATAGCTATCGAGACAGTGTTCTTCATGTGAGTTCTTCGTCTCCTCCGTCTTCTCTCGCTTCGTTCCTTGCGTTTACCCCTCCTTCCGGCCGTTTTCCTTCTCTCTCGTCCTCTCTCCAATTCTCCTTCTCCAATTCTCCTTCTCCATCTCTCCATCCTCTCACCCCCATCCCCACCCCTCTCGCGCGTTTACACTCTGGACGAGGGGTGTGTGTGTCGGCGAGCATCGCCGTCCGTCCTACCCCGACTACCACCCCACTCCAGCCGGCGGACGAAGAAGCGACCACCCGATCTGATCCGTTACACTCTGGACGAGGGGTGTGCGGCATCGACGACACCGATTCGGCCAATACCCTCCGAAACCGACCCTGTAGCTGGAATTCGAACGGATACACTCTGTATCGGGGGTGTACGACGCACGTCAGACGCCCGGTGATGACCCACCAATCCTGCCCCTATAGTCAACGAGTGACACGTCGAGGAGAACGGGAATAACAGGAGATGACGGGCGAGTCGATCAGACAAGTCGGACGAGCGTCGAGGGGTGCAGGGAAGGTCTCAGTTCACCGCCGAGAGCGAATCGAATCGAATCGACAGGCCGAGTAATGTCGGATATACTACTGATACTTCTCTCTCCCTCTCTCCTTCCTCCTCTTTTACGCCCTCCTCTCCCACCCCCCACCCCCTCTCGCGCGTTTACACTCTGGACGAGGGGTGTGTGTGTCGGCGATTTCCGGTCATACGGCCGTCACGTCGTTCGAATCCTGTCGTTCGATACACTCTGGACGAGGGGTGGGGGTCGCGGGCCGGTTCGGCCCGATACACTCTGTTCACGGTCTTCGCTGTAACCGCCGCGAGGACCTCCCAGGAGGTCCATAGAGGTGAAATACTGGCGAGATACACTCTGGATGGGGAGGGACAAATATATGTGGATGGCGGTCCGCGAGTGACTATGGCAGACGAACCCACGCGGCTCTCGGACTTCGACGGGTCCTACGACGACCCGTCCGAGGACCCCCTGTTCTCGCCGGAGGACGAGGCGTCGGGCCGACTGGGCGTCTTCGAGCGGAAGGAACTCCTGAAGGTCGGACACGTCCCCGAGAGCACGCGTATCGTCGGTCGCGACGACGAAATCGAATCCGTTGCGGCCGAACTCCGCCCCATCGTGCAGTCGGACCCGCCGAACAACGTCGTCATCTACGGGAAGACCGGGACGGGCAAGTCCCTCGTCGCTCGTCACGTCACCGAGCGTGCCCGTCGCGCCGCCGTCGCGAACAACGTCGCCGCGGGGACGGTGTACGTCGACTGCGCCCAGCACAACACACAGACGCGCGTCGCCCGGACCATCACGCGGACGCTCAACGACGAGAGCATCACGGGCTTCTCCATCCCGCGTGCGGGCATCGGCAGCGGGGAGTACTACGACTACCTCTGGGAGATACTCGACCGGCGCTACGACGCCGTCGTTGTCATCCTCGACGAGGTGGACCGCCTGAGCGACGACGACGTCCTCATGCAGCTCTCGCGTGCGCGCGAGTCCGGCAAGGCCGACTGTCACCTCGGCGTCATCGCCATCAGCAACAAGATCGAGTACCGCGACCGCCTCAACGAGCGCGTCAAGTCCAGTCTCCGCGAGGAGGAGTTCGTCTTCCAGCCCTACGACGCAGACCAGCTGCGCGACATCATGCACCACCGGCGCGACGCCTTCCGTGACGACGTCCTCACCGAGGAGGTCATCCCACTCACGGCAGGGTTCGCCGCACAGGAACACGGCGATGCGCGCAAGGCCATCGAGATTCTCCGGCACGCCGGCGAACTCGCCGAGCGACGGGGCGACGACCAGGTCACCGAGAACCACGTCCGGGACGCCCAGGAGTGGGCGGAAATCGACCGCTTCGAGGAACTGCTCCGCGGGTCGACGACGCAGGTGAAGTTCATCCTCTACGCGCTGGCGACGCTGACCGAGGAGGCCGACGGCGAGGAGTTCTCGACGAGCCGTATCTACGAGCGCTACCGGGGGACCTGTGACACCCTCGGCGCGAACGTCCTCGGGGAACACCGGGTGTACGAACTCCTCAAGGAACAGGCGTTCCTCGGCGTCGTCGAGTCCCGGCGCACCGGCGGCGGGCGCGGACAGGGGAGCTACCTCGAACACCGCCTCGTCAAGGACACCGACGTCGTGTTGAAGTCCGTCCTGCGCGACAGCAGGCTCAGTGACCTGCGGTAGGGACGCTCCGCGCTCTCGCAGGTCCCGCTTCCCGCCCGCGGCTGGCAGCGTCGGCCGCCACACGTAGCTATTTGTTGTCCGTCTCGCAACCCGAGGGTATGCGACTCGGACGATACACACACGGCGACGAGACACCGTGGGTCGGCGCCCGACACGAGGACTCGGTCGTCCACCTCCGGTCTGCGGGCGCCGCCGCAGGCGTGGACCTACCCGACTCGACGCGGGACCTCCTCGGCGAGTGGCGCTGGCAGGAGAAGGCGGAACTCGCCGTCGAACGCGCGATGGAGACGGACGTCGGACGCTACGACCGCGACGCGCTCGAACGGCACGCGCCGGTCGGCGCCCCGGAGAAGGTGGTCTGTGTCGGCCTGAACTACCAGGACCACATCGAGGAGTCGGGCGAGGATGCCCCCGAAGAGCCCGTCCTCTTCTCGAAGTTCCCCACGTCAGTCGCGGGGCCGGACGACGCCATCGAGTGGGACCCCGACCTCACCGAGGAGGTGGACTTCGAGGCCGAACTCGTGGCCGTCATCGGCGAGACGGCCCGCGAGGTGAGCGAGGACGAGGCCCTTGACTACATCGCGGGGTTCACCGTCGGCAACGACGTCTCGGCACGCGACCTCCAGTTCGACGACGGCCAGTGGGTCCGGGGCAAGAGCCTCGACACGTTCGCCCCGCTCGGCCCAGAACTCGTTACCCGCGAGGAAGCCCCCGACCCCCACGAACTCGACATCTGGACGGACGTGAACGGCGAGCGCCTCCAGGATTCCTCGACGTCGAACCTCCTGTTCGGTATCGGCGAACTGGTCGCGTTCTGCTCGCGGGCGTTCACGCTCTCGCCGGGCGACCTGCTCTTTACCGGCACGCCGCCCGGGGTCGGCGCGTTCCGGGACCCGCCGGTCCATCTCGACGACGGCGATACGGTGACCGTCGGCATCGAGGGACTCGGCGAACTGACGAACGGCTGTCGGCACCGCTGAGTCGGTCAGTCCGCCGAGTCGACCGTACCGCGAGACGGTGGGTAGCGGGCCGAACCGAACGGCGGCGGACCCGTTACCGACGGGGCGACCTGCCGGCCGACGGGACGGCATAACAACGATAGCGGTGTCATGACGCGGCCGGGGTGGAGCGCTCCGCGATGGAACTCTCCCGTCCGCTCTCGTGCGGAGGGGGCGCTCAGTTCGACTGCGCCTCCTCGCGTTCCCGGTCGTCGAACTCGTCGAGCAACGAGAGGACGTCTTCCTGCCGGCCGGTGTCGCGGTCGACCACGCGGATGTCAACGAGGACGTCGTAGTCGCCGTTGCCCATGTAGTCGGCGCGCTTGAGACGGTCGAGGGTGTTCTCGGTGACGGCGACGGTCCGACTCCGGAGTTTCTGGAGGGTCTCGCGCGAGGACTCCAGCGGGTCGCTCCCGCGGTCCGGGCTCTCGGCGCCGCGTTCGCCGGTGAGGTAGGTGTACACCGCCTGGTGGGAGACGAAGTCCCGTTCGAGCTGTTCGACGTCCACCCCCTCGCGTTCGAGTCGCCTGCGTGCGGTGGTCCGGTTGCCGGCGTCCACGTCGCTCGCCGTCAGCAGGCGGTAGGTGTTCTCGACCTCCCCGTCGACGGGTCGCATCCGGGCGTCGTCCATCGCCGCGGCGAGGAGTCGTCGGTTGAAGTGGTCGGCGAGTTCCCGCAGGCTCATCCGGTCGTCGTCGTCGGTCCAGCGCGCTTCGAGTCGCTCCCCCATCCCCGTCAGCCCGTAGGTGTCGATGAGCCGAGCGACCTTACTCATCAGTACCCCGCGGGGACTCCCGCGTCACGTATCTCATTGGTGCGTACTGGTACCGGGCCGGTAAATGACTTGCTCACCGGACGTGCCCCGGCCACGGCACAGGGGACGGCGGACCCAGTACCGACGAAGACAGGTCTAGAGCCGGTAACGGAACCGTGTTCGGCATCACCGAACACCCTGTGACGGATAGCACCGACCGCAGCGCCTGACGGGTTGCGGCCCTCTCCCCGCCGATTCCGGACGGAGAGTGGGTCGCCCCGCTCTCGATTGTGGGGTGGACGACACAGACGACACGGACGTTACCGACGGGACGGACGGAAGAGCGGTGGCGGACGTGATGGATGCGACGAGCACGGCGGACGGAACAGACTCCGGTCACTGGAGTTGCAGTGGCCGGGGAGAACGGGTCGGACACGCCGTTCGTCGATACCGAACGTCACGCGTGGAACATGAAGTTCACCTCGATGGCGTTCGCCGTCGCGAGGAGTCGTTCCCGCAGGTCGTCCTCCCGGCCGTTGCCGAGGAGTCTGCGGGCCGGCCCCGAGAGGGTAATCGCGCCCGCCACCTCGTCGTCGGGCGAGTGGATGGCGGCGCCGAGGGCGACGACGCCGTCGAGATACTCCTCGTGGGTGGCGGCGACGCCCGCTCGCCCAACCGTGGCGAGTTCGTCGTGGAGTGTCTCCCGGTCGGTGATGGTGTGGTCGGTGAACGCCGGCAGGCCCCACCGGTCGACGACGGCGTCGACGCGATCGCGCGGGTACTCGGCGAGGACGGCCTTCCCGCCGGCCGAGCAGTGGAGGTACACCGGCGTCCCCACCGTGATGTCGCTCGGGACCGACCGGTCGCCCTCCCCGATGCAGACGACGGTCCCGAGGCCGTGCTGGACGGTCATCGCGATGACGTTCTCGCCCGTCTCCTCGGCGAGGCCGCGGACGGGCCGTCGCGCGGCCCGTGCGAGCGGTTCGGCGCGCCTGACGTGCTCCCCGAGCGTGAGAAACCGGATGCCGAGGCGGTACTCACCCGCTTCCCGAACGACGTACCCCTTCGATTCGAGCGTGGCGAGGTGGGTGTGGACGGTGCTCTTGGCGGCGCCGACGGAGTCGGCGATGGACGTCACCCCGTCTCGCTCGACCTCTCGTAGGTGTTCGATGATGTCGAACGCCTTGATTACCGACCCGAGCCGCCGCGTATCCGTGCTGTCTGTTGTCATGGCCATCGATACCGACTATCGATAGATAACTGTTGTTCTACGATAGCGAACGACTCGCTGGTACGTGCGACGACCCGTGTCTCAGGGGAGTGTCGGAGCGGAGGTCCCCCCGCCGCGAACGAGGGGGACGACGGCGACGAGGAGGGTGACGACGACGGCCGCGGCACAGACGATGTAGGTCGCCGCGAACCCGAACCACCCGTCGACCATCGGCACCGCGAGCACCGGCCCGAGGCTCAGGCCCACGTCACCCATGACGTTGTAGACGCCACCCATCCGGCCCACCTCGTCGCCGGGTGTGACGTCCCCGAGCGTCGCCATGAGGACCGGGCCGGCGCCGCCGGTACCTGTCCCGATGAGTGCGGTGCCGGCGAACAGTCCGAGGAGGGACGGCACCCCCGCGAGGACGGCGAGGCCGGCGGCGATGGCGACGAACGTCGGCAGGAGGACGACCGCCCGGTTGTCGAGGCCGTCGGAGAACTGACCCGTGAGGACCGTCGCGGCGCTCGACGAGACGACGCCTACCCCGAGGACGATGCCGCTGATACCGGCAGCGTCGAGTGAAACGACCGAGACGCCGGTCGCCTCGGCGTACTTCGCCACCGTCGCGAGGAGGACGCCACCGAAGACGAACCGGATCGTCATGTTCCCGACGCCGATGGGGAGAACGCGCGGTTCGTCGCGGACCATCCCGGAGACGTCACGCAGTCGGGTCCGGCGGTCGGTCTCCGGTCTGACGTCTGGCAACACGAGGTAGCCGACGACGCCGGCGACGCCGGCGAGGATACCGGCCAGGAGGAACGCCGCGTCCACCGAGAGGAGGTCGGAGACGAGCCCACCGACGACGAGGCCCGTGGGAAAGCCGAGCGACTGTCCCCCGCGCATGTAACCCAGCCACCGCCCCCGGTTCGAGCGGTCGGTCACGTGCGTGACGGTCGCGAACGCGCCGATGAAGACGAACGCGCTCCCGATGCCCCACATCGTCCGCGCCACCAGGAACACGACCGCGGGGTTCGACACCGAGCCGAGCCCCGGCAGGAACAACGCGGTGCCCGAGGGGACGTACAGGCCGAGCAGGTAGCCGAACGGGGCGAGACCCTGTACGAAGAGCCCGATGACCATCGGCTTTCGAGACCCGACGCTGTCGATGATGGTTCCCGCTGGAGCGTTCATCAGGAGGCGTGCGATACGGTTCGCCGAGAGGATGAGCCCCAGGACGACGGCACCGATACCGAGCAGGTCACCGAGCAACGGCAGCGTCGGGAAGGCGACGCCGGTCGCGATGCCGCCGAAGAACACGCCCGCGATGACCGCAAGCGAGACCCGCCGGACGTCGTAGGACTCGTTCACCGGCCACTCACCGGTCGCTCGGGTCCGGTTCCCCCTCGCTCGGCCGTGCCGAGATGGTGCCCGCGGCCCACGTTACTCCAGGTCCGACCGGAGCGTGAGGAGGCTGTAGGCGACGACGCCGGCGGTCACCAGCGCGAACACCGTCGCGTCGAGCGACCAGCCGCCGGCGACGCGGTAGAGCGTCCACGCCGTCACGGCCAGGACGACGGCGACGACGGCGTGCTTCCAGCGCGAGGCGACCACCCGCACCGCCCGGCTCCGCTCGAGTTCATCGGGGTACTCGTACTCCTCCCGGCCGCCCATGGTCGTCGAGTCGTGTGACATGTGTTCCCTAACGAGGAAGGGGAGCATAAAAGTCCAGCGCGAGGCAACCTTTTGGGCGATGGCCCCCGAGGGCGTGACATGGTCCAGCGACCGGGGAGTGCCGGGGAGGCGGGGACGTTGCTGCGCCGGGTGCTCGACCTCTACCCGTCCGGCGACCCGCCGCGGCCCGCCCTCGACACGGCGGGGGACCGGGACGTCCTCTTCGACAGGGGGGTGGCCGCGTTCGCGGACCTGCTGGCCTGTCTCCTCCTCATCGAGGCACCCCTCGCCTCCCTTCTCGACACACTCGCGGGCGGGACGCTCCTCGAGACGCCCGGGGTCCCCCTGCTCTCGCTGGTCCTGCTCGCACCCATCTACGTCACCTACTCCTTCGCCTTCGAGTGGCGCTACGCCCGCACGCCGGGGAAGGTCTGGCGCGACCTGACGACGGCCACCCCTGACGGGCAGGTCCCGTCGCTGCGGGCGAGCGCCGTCAGGAACCTCCTCCGGTACGTCGATTGCGTCGGTGTCCCGCCGCTGCTCGTCGGGACGGTCAGCGCGCTGCTGTCGCGGGACGGACAGCGCGTGGGCGACCGACTCGCCAGGACGGTCGTGGTACGAACCCGTTAGAGAAGAGCGGAACGCCGACTTCAGGCCCGCATCGCCGGTGCGGTCCCGATCTTCACGCCCGACTCGGGGTCGAACAACATCGCCTGCGACGGGTCGACGACGATGCCGTGTTCCTCGCGGTTCCCCTCGAAGTCCGGGTGGGTGACGACCGTCACTTCGCCGAACTCCGTCTCGAAGAAACTGTGTGTGGCGTCGCCGAGCGGTTCGTCGAGGAGGTGGGTCGCCGGGATGTGCCCGTTGGCGTGGCTCTCCACGCCGAGGTGCTGGGGCCGGATGCCGACGCGGACCGACCGACCCACGTAGCCCTCGAGCTGGTCGGCGCTCCGGCCGAGGGGGTAGGTGTACTCGCCGATCTCGAGGCGGACGCCGCCGTCGGCCTCGACGACCCGGCCGTCGAAGAACTGGGTGGTCGGCTGGCCGATGAACGACCCGACGAACTCCGTCGCGGGGTCGTCGTACACCCGCTTGGGCGGGCCGACCTGTTCGAGCTCGCCGTCGTTCATCACGGCGACGCGGTCGGACATCGTCATCGCCTCCTCCTGGTCGTGGGTGACGTAGAGCGTCGGGCAGCCGATACGTTCGGTTACCTGCTGGACGACCGGCCGGAGTTCGCGTTTCAGTTTCGCGTCGAGGTCGCTCATCGGTTCGTCGAACAGGAAGACCGCGGGGTCGCGCACCAGCGAGCGCCCGAGAGCGACGCGCTGTTGTTGCCCCCCCGAGAGGTCGACCGGGCTCTTGTCCAGCTGGTTCGATATCTGGAGCATGTCGGCGGCGTCCTGGACCTTCCGGTAGCGCTCCTTCCGGGGGACGCCCGCGATCTTCAGCCCGTAGGCCATGTTCTCCCGGACGCTCATGTGGGGGTAGAGCGCGATGTCCTGGAAGAGCAAGGCGATGTCGCGTTGCTGTGGCGGGAGTTCGGTCACGTCGCGGTCGCCGAAGCGGATGGTCCCGCCGGTCGGAGTGTCGAGGCCGGCCACACAGCGCAGCGTCGTCGTCTTCCCACACCCCGAGGGACCGACGAGCGTGACGAACTCGCCGTCGTCGATAGTCAGGTCGATACCGTCGACGGCGACGGTCTTTCCCGCGCCGTCGCCGAACACGCGTGTCAGGTTCTCTAGTGTGACGTTCATAGTGAGCGGATCTGGAAGCCTTTCAGCAGGTAGCTCTGCAGGAAGTACGCGAACAACAGCGGCGGGACCGTCATCAGCATCGACGCCGCCATCATGTCGCTCCAGGCGAAGCTGTACGACTGGTTGATGAGCCGGAGGATACCGGGGGCGAACGTCGTCGCGGAGTTCTGCGGGAGCAGGATGCGCGCGAACGTGAAGTCGTTCCACGCCAGCGCGAACGCGAACAGCGCCGCCGCGATGATGGCCGGCGGGGTCTGTGGAATGATGACGTCCCGGAACGACTGCCAGCGGGACGCGCCGGCGACCCACGCGGACTCCTCCATCGCCTCGGGGATGGTCTGGATGTACTTCCACATCAGCCACACCGAGAACGGCATCGAGATGGCCGTCAGCGCGATGATGAGGCCGACCCGGGTGTTCAGCAGGCCCAGGTCCCGCCAGATGAGATACAGCGGCAGGCCGAGCACGATCGGGCTGAACATGTACCCGAACAGGAGGAAGCGCGCGAAGTTCGCCTTGTGGTTGAACTCGATGCGCGCGAGGCCGTAGCCCGCCACCAGCGAGATGACGACCACCGCGAGGACGGTCCCGAAGGTGACGATGGCGCTGTTCAGCAGGTAGAGGCCGACGTCGCTGTTGAACAGGACGTCGTAGTTCGACAGCGTGAACGTCTCCGCCGAGGGGAACCAGGTGATGTCGCCCTGGACGCCCCGGCGGGTCTTCAGCGAACTCTGGAACACCCAGTAGATGGGGAAGACGATGATGGTGAAGAAGACGAACGCGCTCACGCCGAGGGCGACGCGGTACAGCCTGTTCTCCGTACGGAAGTCGAGGCCGAACGTCCCCCGTCGGTCGGTCGTGGTGTCGGATTCCGTCGCCATGTCAGGTCTCCACCTCCTCGCTGGGGTTGAACGCCTTGAAGTAGGCGATGCCGCCGAGCGCCAGGAAGACGAACATCACGACCGAGATAGCGTTGGCCAGCCCGTAGTTGGCGGCCTCGAACGCCTCCCGGTAGGCCAGTACGGGGAGCGTCGTCGTCGCGTACCCCGGGCCGCCGTTCGTGAGAATCCAGATGAGGTCGAACTTGTTGAACATGAAGATAGAGCGCAGGAGGACCGCGACGAGGATGACCCCCTGGATGCGCGGCAGGGTGATGTCGCGGAACATCTCCCAGCGGTTCGCCCCGCAGATCTTCGCCGCCTCGTAGAAGCGCGTCGGGATGGCCCGCAACTGGGCGAGCGCGAAGATGGTGATGAAGATGGAGAACTTCCAGCTCCCGATGAGCACGACCAGCGGCATCGCCCACTCGTGGGTACCGAGCGCGAACGTGTTCGTCCCCCAGAGTCCGAGGGTCTCGCTACCGATCTGGTGGAGGACACCCACGAACGTGTCGAACATGAACAGCGCGCCGAGCGAGACGACGATGGTCGGGATGAGGTACGCCGAGAAGACCACCGCCGTCATGAGCTTCTGTGCGCGCCTGATGTGGTTGAGCGTCAGCGCGATCCACAGGCCGACGACCAGCTGGAGCAGCGTCGAGCCGACCATGAACACGATACCACGCCACAGCGATGCCCAGAACCGGTCGAGTCGGAACACCTGCGAGTAGTTCGAGAGCCCGACGAACGTCCACTCGGGGTTCATCAGCGGGATGCGGTGGAGCGACGCCCAGAGGGCGAAGCCGACCGGGATGATGGAGATGATGAGGTACAGCAGGATGACCGGGAGGATGCTGCCGATGCCGATGAGCGTCTCCGCGTCGACCGGCATTCGTTCGAGCAGGGGGCCCACGGTGCGGGCGTCCTCGCGTTCGACGGTCTCACCCGCCACGACACCACCTCCCGACTGTGGTGTTCCCCGTCATCAGTTGGTGTCGTCCCCGAAGGTCTGTCGTGCTTCCTGGACGATCTCCTTGCACCGTTCGAACCCCTGGTCGTAGGCCTCCTGGACGGACAGCGAGTCCGTGACGACCTGGTTTATCATCTCCGCCTGGAAGAAGAAGCGGTAGTAGTAGACGCCGATGGGGTGGTTCGCCAGCACGGACGACCCCTCGATGTTGTCGTAGTACTCGGCGACTACCTCGTTCTGGACCCGCTGGAGCATCTCCAGGTGCTTCGGGTACTCCTGCCAGTAGTCGTAGCTGGTGAAACTGTCCGTCTCGATGATGTCGCTGTAGATGGGGAGGAAGCGGGTCGGCTCCGTCTCGTACATCCGTGCGGCGCGTTCGGCGTCGTCGGCGTACAGCCATTCGAGGAACCGCTTGCCGCCCTGCGGGTTGTCGGAGTTCTTGAAGACGTGGTGGCCGTCCGGCGTCGGGTTCGAGAGGTAGGAGTCCTCCTTCGTGATGCCGCCTTCCTCCCAGAGGGGCATCGGGGCGACGCGGGTGTTCTTCGCCACCTCGTCGTTGGCGCCCGCGGCGACCCCGGCGGGCCAGATGTTGAGGTTGTACTGCTGGGCGAACTGGCCGCCGACCCAGTTGCGAAGCGACGTCCCCCAGCCGATACCGGTCGGGTCGGGGGAGTACTGCGAGAGCTGCTTGAAGTAATCGAGGAGCCACGTTATCTCCTCCTCGGGGAACCACACCTCGACTTCCTCCTGTTTCGAGCGGTCCTTGAACCGGAGTTCCTGGACGCCCATGTTCGCGAGGTAGGTCTGGAATTCGTCCTGTGCCTTCCCGACTTTCTGGCCCGCCAGCCCGTACCCCCGGATGTCCATGTTCGAGTTGTCGATGGCCTTCGCGTTCTCGAGGACACCCTTGAACGACGTCGGCACCTCGAGGCCAAGTTCGTCGTAGACGTCCTGTCGATAGATGAACGTCCCCGCGTAGGCACCGTGGGGCACCTCCCAGTAGGACTCGCCTTGATGGAAGGGCGTCGAGAGCAGCGACCCGTTCTTCTCTTGGGCCTTCCCGACGACGTCGCCGACGTCGAGGAGCCCGTCGGCCCCCCAGAGGTCACCGACCTGTTCGAAGGTGGAGGTGTTGATGGCCGGCGGGTCGCCCGCCTGGATGAGGTTCGCCAGGCGGCCCTCCTGGTTGCCGGAGAACCCGGAGTACTCCATCTGGACCTTGTACTCCGACTGCTCCTCGAAGGCCGGGACGAGGTCCTCCTCCCACTTCTGTTGCCAGGCGTCGTTGTTGTAGTCGGTGATGACGTGGATGGCCTCGCCGCCAGGCCCGGTGGCTCCGCCCCCGCTCCCGTTGCCGCCGCCGCCACCGCCGCCGCCGCTGTCGTTCTCTCCGCCTCCGCCCAGACAGCCGGCCAGTCCAGCCGCACCCGCGCTCGCCAATGCGAGCGCGTGGCGCCGCGTTACCGACCACTCGTCGAGGTCACTGGACTCATCGTGCCCACTACTCTCACGGTCTTTGCTAACCATTGTCTACAAACCTCACTGCGACTACGGAGTAATAAGTACCGGGGTCGCCCCGATGCGGATTTTCGTCTCCCGGCGGGCCGATGCCCCAACGGCAGGGCGGATAGGCGGTCCGGACGTCCGAGCGCCGGGTGGCCAGGACCCGAACCCTTATCACAGGTGTTTGATACCATGGGGCATGGACTTCAGCGTCCCCGCAGAGGCCGTCCAGATACGCAAGGCGCTCGACGACTTCATCGAGCGCGAGGTCGAACCGCTGGAGAGCGAGCACCCCGAGTTCCTCGGGGAGGACTACCAGCGCCACATCGTCGACGAGGACCACTACCAGGTCCCCGAGTACCGAAGGATCGTCGAGACCGTCCGCGAGCGGTCCGTCGAGGCCGGATTCTGGGGGATGGGGATGCCCGAGGAGGTGGGCGGCAGCGGCGTGGACCTGCTCACCGACGCCATCGTCACCGAGCACCTCGCCGACCGGCCGCCGGGGTTCCACAGCGCCATCACCGGCGGGGCGGGCGGCCCGACGCCGGTCCTGCTCGCGTGTGACGAGGACCAGCGAGAACGCATCCTCGACCCCCTCATGGCCGGCGAGAAGA
>CAYYSW010000005.1:0-5662 GCA_964474395.1 uncultured Halobacteriales archaeon | reverse complement strand
CGACGTGTTTCGCGCTTACGGAACCGGACCACGGCAGCGACCCCCACTACATGGACGCCACCGCGGAGCGGGACGGCGACGAGTGGGTCATCGACGGGAACAAGTACTGGATAACGAACGGCCCGTACGCCGACTTCGCGATGGTGTTCGCCCGGACGAGCGGCGAGAAGGGCGAGTACGGCGGCATCACCTGCTTCCTCGTCGAGCGCGACAACCCCGGCTATCACGTCGAGAAGGTCCACCGGACGATGGGACTCACGCCGGGCGGGCAGGCGGAACTCCGCTTCGACGACTGCCGGGTCGGGGAGGACCGTGTCCTCGGCGAGGTGGACGAGGCCTTCCAGACCGCGATGAACTGGATCGGCGGCGGTCGGATCAAGATCGCCGCCAACGCCGTCGGCACCGCCCAGTTCCTGCTCGACCTCGCCGTGGAGTACGCCCGCGACCGCGAGACGTTCGGCAAGCCCATCGGACACCGGCAGGGCGTCTCCTTCCAGCTGGCGGACCTCGCGACGGACATCGAACAGGTGCGCCAGCTCTACCGTTACGCCGCCTGGAAGATTCAGGAGGGCGAGCGCGCGCGCAAGGAGGAGTCGATGGCGAAGCTCCGAGGGGCCGAACTCGCCAACGACGCCGCCGACGTCGCGATGCAGGTGTACGGCGGCGCCGGGTTCATGAAGGACACGCCCATCGAGCGGGAGTACCGCTCGGCGCGCGTCCTGCGCATCTTCGAGGGGACCGACGAGATACAGCGCCGGACTATCGCGCGCGAACTCGTCTGAGCGGGGGCGCGTGCCGTGCCGTGTTACGATTTATGTGGGTGCCCCGCCCCCACCGGACATGGACTGTACTGCCGGCGGGGCGGACGCACACCCCGCCTCGGTGCCGGTTTATCGGCTGGAGTTCGGCCTCGAGTGGCCCCCGTGGACCGCCGCCGCCTATCTCGTCGGGACCGACGACCCCGTCCTCGTCGACGCCGGCGTCCCCGGCGAGAGCGGCGGACGGGAGCTCCGCGAGGGGCTCGCCGCCCACGGCTACGCCCCCGAGGACGTCGGCCACGTCGTCCTCACGCACCCCCACTCCGACCACCTCGGGCAGGTGCCGGCGCTCCGGGCGGCGGGCGCACGCGTCGTCGCGGCACGGGCCACCCGCGAGCGACTGCGCCGTGACCCGGACGACCTCGCGGCCGCGGTCGAACGGGTCTGTCGCGGGGTCGGCCTCCCCGACGACGATGTGGGGGGCCAGGTCGAGCGCGCCCTCGACTCGCTGTCGCGCAACCGGCGACTGCTCGACCCCGAGGGAATCGATCACGCCTTCGCGTTCGGCGAGCCCTTCGAGGCCGGCGGCCTCCGGTTCGACCCGGTCCATACGCCGGGCCACCAGGCCGACCACGTCAGCCTCGCCGCCGACCTCGGCGACGACCGGGTGTTGTTCTCCGGGGACGCCCTCGTGGCCTCCTTCCGCGCCGCGGCGCTCAACGTCGGCTTCGACGACGGCGCGTACGGCGCCGTCGACGACTTCTACGCCGGCTACGACCGCCTCGCCGAGCTGGCGGGGGGAATCGACCGCGCCTTCCCCGGGCACGGCCCGGTGTTCACCGACGCGACGGGCGTCCTCGCCGAGTCCCGGGCGGACCTCGATTCGCTCGTCGCGGACACGCTCGCGGCCGTCGGACGGGCCGGCCCCGCCTCGCCCGTCGAGGTCACGACGGAACGGGTCGGCGAGTACGACCACCCCGCGCGGCTGTTCGATACGGTCGGCGCGCTCGGGACGCTGGAGCGCCGGGGGGACGTCGAGCGGGTCGATTCGGGGACGGAAGGAGCGGGGGACGACGCCCCGCGGCGCTACCGGACGACCTGACGGCTCAGACGATGCGGTTCGCCAGTTCCTCGCCGGTCCGGTAGCGCCGGTAGTTCTCGACGAAGATGTCGGCCGCGCGCTCCCAGTAGTGTGGCGTCGACCCCGCGACGTGGGGCGTCAGGAGGACGTGGTCCATCCCCCACAGCGGCGAGTCCTCCGGGAGCGGTTCCTCCTCGAAGACGTCGAGTGCCGCCCCGCGGAGCCGTCCCTCGTCGAGTGCGGCGACGAGGGCGTCCTCCACGACTATCTCCCCGCGGGCGATGTTGATAAGGACGCCGTCCTCACCGAGGGCGTCGAGTTCGTCCTCGCCTACCATGTCGCGCGTCTCGTCGGTCAGCGGGCAGGCGAGGACGCAGTAGTCGCTCCGCGAGAGGGCCGCCTCCAGTCGGTCCGGGGTGACACAGTCGATTCCCGCGGGGGCGTCGGACGGGTCGCGCTTGACGCCGAGGACGTCCGAACCGACGGCCCGGCAGAGTTCGCTCACGCGCGTCCCGATGGCGCCGACGCCGACGACACAGACGGTCCGGTCGGCCAGTTCCCCCGACTTGTATCGCTCCCACTCCGTCTCGCGTTGCTGGGCGAGGGCACGGTCGAACCGCCGTTCGAAGTGCAACAGCGCCCCGAGGACGTGTTCGCCGATGGGCTGGGCGTGGATGCCCGAGGCGTTCGTCAGCGTGACGCCCGCCTCCCGCAGCGAGTCGAGGTCGTAGCTGTCCACCCCCGCCGAGAGCGCCTGCACCCACCGGAGGGGCGCGGCGGCGCGCAGGTCGTCGGTCAGGCGGTGGGTGACGACGATCTCGGCGTCCGGGGCGTGGCGGGCCGTCCCTTCCTCGTCGGTCGCGACGCGGAGGTCGACGTCGTCCGTGTCGAGGCGCTCGCGTATCTCGCTCGCCAGCGGTTCGCTCCCGTCGGCGAAGATGGTGTGGGGCAGGAGGACGGTCGGGTGGTCGCTCATACGCCGACCACTCGGGGCGTTCGGATAACCTCCCCGTTCCCGGCCGTACGGGTCAGTCGTCGGCGTCGGCCCCCTCGTATCCCTCGACGAGCTTGAACTTCTGTATCTTCCCGCTGGCGGTCCGGGGCAGCTCCTCGACGAAGCGGACCTCGCGGGGGTGTTTGTACTCCGCGATGCTGTCCAGACAGTACTGCTGGAGCCCCTCGGCGGTCACGTCCTCGCCGACCGTGATGTTCGGGCGGGGGACGACGTAGGCGACGGGCACCTCGTTGCGCCGGTCGTCGGGGACGCCCACGACCGCGGCCTCCGCGACGGCCTCGTGTTCGTGGAGGAACTCCTCGACCTCGCTCGGGTAGATGTTGTAGCCCGCCGAGACGATCATGTGCTTCTTCCGGTCGACGATCTCGTAGTAGTTGTCGCTGTCCCGGCGTGCGATGTCGCCGGTGCGGAAGTAGCCCGCGTCCGTGAACACCTCGTCGGTGGCGTCGGGCATCCCGTGGTAGCCGGCCATGACCTGCGGACCGCGCACGAGCAGTTCGCCCTCCTCGCCGACGGGTACCTCCTCGCCGTCGGCGTCGACGACCTTGCAGTCGACCATCCGGAGGGGTTGGCCGATGGTGCCGTGACGGAGGCCGAACGTGGAGTGCTGCTGGGAGTGGGTCGCGCCGTTGGTCTCGGTGAGGCCGTAGCCTTCGGTCATCGCCACGCCGGCGGTCTCCTCGAACTCGCGCTGGACGGCGACGGACATCTTCGCGCCGCCCTCGGCGGCCTGTACTAAACTACCGAGGTCGTACTCGCCGAACGACTCGTCGTTGACCATGTCGACGTACATTGCGGTGACCCCGACGAAGTGGCTGATGGACTCCGCCTCGATGGTGCGCATGGCCGCCTCGGGATCCCAGTTCGTCGGGTTGCGCAGGAACAGCGACCCGCCGCGGACGAGCGGCTGCATCGCCGTGTGGGTGAACCCGGTGATGTGGTACAGCGGGAGGTACAGCAGGCTCCGGACGTCCTCGTCGTCGATGGGCTCGTGGCCGGCGAGCGTCGAGAGCAGTTGCGCGCCGAAGTTGCGGTGGGTCAGCCTGACGCCCTTCGGGCGACCCGTCGTCCCCGAGGTGTACGGCAGGAGCGCCACGTCCCCGTCCTCGCGCTCGACGGTGCGGGGGTCGCCGGCTACGTCGTCGAACGCGAGGTCGCCCTCGGCCCGCTCGGGGCCGACGGTGAGCACGGTCGGGTCGGCGTCCGCCTCCGCGATGGCCTCACCCAGCGTCTCGCGGAGCGCGGAGTGGGTCACGACGCCCGTCACGCCCGCGTCGTCCAGCTGGTAGGAGAGTTCACGGGACTTGTACTGCGGGTTGACCGGCGAGACGACGACCCCGGCCCGGAACGCGCCGATGGCCGCGACGAGGTACTCCGGGCAGTTCGGCAGGTAGAGCAACAGGACGTCGTCGGGGTCGAAGCCCGCGTCGTGGAGGCCGCCGGCGAACGACCGGGTCCGTGCCTGCAGTTCGTCGTGTGTGACCCGATGCCCTCCTCCCGCCTCGATGGCGAGGGCGTCCCCGTGGTGCCGGGCCGTCTCGTCGAACAGTCGCGCGACGTTGCCGGAGTGCGTCGACGGGTCGGTGTCTTCGATGTGCATGATGCATGCTACCGTGAATCGGCAATTAACCGTTGTGGAGAACGGTTTTGTGCGAGGAGGTGCCACCACCCACATGCACGACGACGGCGGACGGTCGGACGGTCGCCCGAGGGGAGCACGAGCGCCCGCGGTGGCCCGCCCCGGGCGAACGCGCACCCGCGGGGAGGGGGCCGCGTGAACGTCCTGCTGACGAACGACGACGGCATCGACGCACCGGGGCTGCGGGCGCTCGCGGCAGCCCTCGACGACCTCGGGGACGTGACGGTGCTCGCGCCGGCGACGAACCAGAGCGCCGTCGGTCGCGGCCTCTCCTACGGACGGATGGGGCCGGACGTGACGCGTGCCGGCGGGGACGTCGGCCTCGACGCCGACTCCCGGTTCACCGTCACCATCCCCCACGAGGACCACGAGCTGGGCTACGCAGTACATGGAACGCCCTGTGACTGCGTCATCCTCGGGGCGGGGGCCTTCGAGCGCCCCGACGTCGTCGTCGCCGGCTGTAACCCCGGCGCGAACCTCGGGGTCCACGTCCTCCCCCGGTCGGGGACGGCGAGCGCCGCGACGGAGGCGGCGAGCCTCGGCATCCCCGGCGTCGCCATCTCGATGGACACGCTCGGCCTCGACGGCGAGCGTACCCCCGACGAGTTCGAACGCGCCTGCGACGTGGCCGCGCGCGTCGTCTCGCGGGCCATCGAGGGGGACGCCTTCGACGCCGCCGACTACCTCAACGTGAACGTCCCGCGACCCGACCGCCCGCTCTCGGGCGTCTCCGTCACCCGGCCGACGCCCGTCTACGAGATGCGCGCCGCCTTCGAGGACGGCCGGTTCCGCCTCCAGAACCCCCTCTGGGCGCAGATGGCGGACGGCGACCTGCCGGACCCCGAGGGGACCGACCGGCGGGCGATAGCCGCCGACCGGGTGAGCGTCTCGCCGCTGACGCTCCCGGGCGACGACCCAGACGACGAGACGCTCTCTGGCTTCTCGGACCTCTTCGAGGACGTCGCCGAGGCCCGCTGACGGGCGGGGAGACGTCTCGAACTGCCGACAGGACTATGTGGGACTGCCTCTCAGGGGTGACACCGATGAACCGCTACAGCGACGCCTCCCGGGGCCACCGTCTCGACCCGGATTCTTTCGCGGCCGGGTACTTCCGCAACGCCGTCTACCGCCACTGGGACCCCTACGAGGACATCCCCGACGAACTACTC
>CAYYSW010000004.1:14896-26121 GCA_964474395.1 uncultured Halobacteriales archaeon | reverse complement strand
AGCAGCGCACAGAGGGTGGCGAGCGCCATCCCGACGACGTAGACGGTGACCGGCGACGTCAGGACTGTCCGGACCGCCTCCGACGAGGATTGGACTACGAGCGGGAGCGTCGCCATCAGGTCATTGGGAGGACACGCGGCAACCCGTTAGGTGTACTGTTTCCGGAGAGAGTCGGTGTCGCGGACCGGACGGCGCCCGCTCGCGGCGACGCTCCGTGTCGGCCCGTCGAGTCGTCTGCCGGGACGCTGGACCGTCGGCACGTCCGACCGGCGGGTCCACGGACGGGAGCCGTTAAGGGCCGTCCGTCGGACCGTCGAGTAGATGCTCACGTCACGTAGGGGACGGCTCGCCGCGCTCGCGGTCCTGTGTGGCGCGCTCGCCGCGCTCGTGGTGTGGTTCGGGACGCTCGCGCCCGACCCGGCCCTGAACGCCTACCCGACGGAGGGCGACCTCGCCCTCGCGTCCGAGCGCTACGTCGGGGCGCGGGCGCAGGTGTCGGGCACCGTCGTCGCCGTCGACCCCGTCGTCCTCGCCGACGAGTACGCCGTCTGGACCGGAAGGGGTTACGAGACGGGGACGGCCCGGCTGACCGTGACGGGACTCTCCGAGCCGGTCACCGTCGGACAGGAGGTGCAGGCGTTCGGCACCGTCCGGCCGGACGGGACCGTCGCGGCGGCGAACGCCGTCGTCGTCCCCGCCGCTCGGTACCGCTCGATGTACCTCGTCTCCTTCCTCGCGGGGTGCTGGGTGCTCGCACGCCTGCTCCGGGGGTGGACCGTCGAGTGGGCGACCCTCGCCGTCCGCCCGCGGGAGGAACCGCTCGCCGTCGCGGAACGCCTGCGAACCGCGACCGCCGAGGAGGAGACGACCGATGCCTGACCTGCTCTCGCACGCGTTCATCGCCTACACCGCCTGTACGCTCCTCGCGCTCAGGTACGACTGGCTGGACCCGCGGTACGTCACCGTCGGGATGGCCGGCGCGTTCGTCCCCGACGTCGCCAAGGTCGACCTCGTCCTCGACGGGGCCGCCGTCGGTGACGCCCTCGGCGTTCCCTTCGACTGGTTCGGGCTCCACACGCTCGGTGGGGCGACCCTCGCCGTCCTCGTCGGCGTCGTCCTCGCCGCGAGCGACCACCGGCGCCGGGTCGGCGCCCTCCTCGCGCTCGGCGCGGCGTCGCACCTGACCGCCGACGCCTTCCTCCTCAAGGCCGCGGGGGTCTCCTATCCCGTTCTCTGGCCGCTGACCGCCTACCACCCGCCGACGCCGGGGCTCTACCTGAGTACGGACCGCTGGCCGGCGGTCGTCACGGGAGCACTCGCGCTCGGGGCGTGGCTGGTCGTCCGACGGCCGGACCTGCGAGAGGGGTGAGCAACCCCACGGCTGAAGCCGTGGGAGGAAGTCAAGCGGCGCTCGTTCGGAGAAGAGCAGTCGCAGAACACGGCGGCGCGTCCCTCGGAAGCCGTCGGCGGACGGGCGTCAGCGTCCGCCCGCGCGGCGGCGCGATTCGTCGGCGATACCGGCGTTCGCCGAACAGTTCGGACAGGCCAGCACCGCACCGCTGTCGTCCGCGAACACCGTCCGGAACCGCTCGGAGACGTGTGCATCGCAGTGGTCACAGGTAGGCATGTCCAATCGTGTGGACACGAGGGCGACATAAACACCCGTGTCTCCCAGCGGGTCTTGCCGGGTTTCGTTCTCGGCGCTACTGTTCGAAGATTGAAAGCTCGCGCGCGTCCGGGTGGAGGGCGTCCGCCGGTCTGTGCCGACGAGCACACGAACGCCGTGGCACTCCTCTATCTCTCACCGGGGAGCCGGGACCCGTCACCGCCGACGCCGGCCGAACGGGAGTAGCAGTCGGGGGGAGACCGTGAACGCCTCCGCCCGAGCGTGGGTCGTGTCCTACGAGCGACGGTCCGGGAACGGACAGGTACTCCCGCCAACAGTTATTATCCGTGATAGTCAATGACACTCCATGGCGGACGACCACACTCCGGCCGACGCGCCCTCGCCGGGCGCGAGTCAGACGCTCGGCGGTATCGAGAACGACTACTACACCGAGGCGGTCCACGGGCCTCTGGAGTACTTCTCGCTGGGCGCCTTCGAACTGGAGGGCGGCGAGACGCTCCCCGACTGCGAACTCGCCTACACGACCTTCGGCGAACTGAACGACGCGAAGGACAACGCCGTCCTCTTCCCGCACATGTACTCGGGGACGAGCAAGGACATGGAGATGTACGTCGGGGAGGACATGGCGCTGGACCCGAACGAGTACTTCGTCGTCCTGCCCAACCAGCTCGGCAACGGGCTCTCGACGTCGCCGCACAACACCCCCCCGCCGTACGGACAGGCCGACTTCCCGAACGTCCGCATCAGCGACGACGTGCGCGCCCAGCACCGACTGGTCACGGAGGAGTTCGGCATCGAGGAGCTGCAGCTCGTCGTCGGGTGGTCGATGGGCGCCCAGCAGACCTACGAGTGGGCCGTCCGCTACCCCGAGATGGTCAAGCGCGCCGCGCCCATCGGCGGCACCGCGAGGAACCCCCCGCAGAGCAGCCTCCTCGTCGACGCGCTCGTCGGCGCGCTGAAACTCGACCCCAACTGGGACGGCGGGTACTACGACGACGTGCGGGCCCTCAGGCGGGGGCTCCGCCAGCACGCGCGCACGTGGGTACTCATGGGCACGAGCACGGAGCTCTGGCGCGAGGAGGCCTGGCGCGACGCCGGGTTCTCCTCGCTCGACGACTTCCTCCACCGCCTCTGGGACGAGTGGTTCCTCGCGATGGACCCCAACGATCTCGTCTGTATGGCCTGGAAGTGGAAACACGCGGACGTGAGCCGCATCACCGGCGGCGACCTGGAGGCGGCCCTCGACCGCATCGAGGCCCGCACGTACGTCATGCCCTTCGAGGAGGACATGGTGTTCACGCTGGAGGACGCCCGCCGCGAGGAGGCGATGATACCCGACAGCGAACTCCGACCGATCCCGACCCCGTGGGGGCACTTCGGGATGTTCGGCCTCGACCCCGCGGACGCCGAGTTCGTCGACGACGCCATCGGCGACCTCCTCGCGGAGTCCGTGTAACGACCGGTCCGGTCGCCGGCCGAACTCGCGGCCCGGTCCCACGCCGTGCGGCCCACGACACGACTTAACAGTCCCCGCGACGTATCCCCACCATGTTCGAGGACATCCTCTTCCCGACCGACGGGAGCGACGGCGCGGCCCGCGCCTTCGAGCACGCCCTCGACGTGGCGGCCGCACACGGTGCGACCGTCCACGTCCTCAACGTGGCGGACACGACCCGCGACAGCCTCGTCCGGATAGAGGGACAGATCGTCGACGCGCTCGTCGAGGAGGGCGAGGCGCTCGTCGAGGAGGTGGCGGCGCTGGCCGACGACCGGAACGTGCCCACGGAGACGGCCGTCCTGCAGGGCGAACCCTACCGCGCCATCGTCGACTACGCCGACGACCGGGGGATCGACCTCGTCGTCATGCCGACCCACGGCCGGCGGGGGTTGAGCCGACTGCTCCTCGGCAGCACGACCGAGCGGGTCGTCAGGCGCTCGAACGTCCCCGTGCTCACGCTGCGGCCGGACGCGGACGTCGACCACCCCTACCCCTACGGTCGCGTCCTCGTCCCGACCGACGGGAGCGACTGCGCGGCGGCGGCACTGGACCTCGGGGCGGGCCTCGCGACGACCGGCGGCGCGACGCTCCACGTCCTCTCGGTCCTCGACATCGCCCAGTACGGCATCGACACGCGGGTGGACGTGCAACTGGACCGGCTCGAGGCGGCCTCGGAGGCCGCCGTCGACGAGGCGACGGCCCGGGCGGAGGCGGCGGGCGTCGACCCCGAGTCGCTCGTCGGGGCCGTCGAGGTCAGTTCCTCCATCCACCGGGCGATTATGTCGTACGTCGAGGACCACGACGTCGACGCCGTCGTGGTCGGCACCCACGGCCGGACCGGGTTCCACCGCTACATGCTCGGCAGCGTGGCCGAGAAACTCGTCCGGACCGCGCCGGTGCCCGTGCTGACGGTCCGCGAGGCAGCTACCGGCGAGTAGCGGTCCGGGGGTGCCGCTCGGTGCGCCGGCCGGGTCAGTGCGGATGGTTGTCATTCCGAACCGACAGTCTCCCCGATCGCCGGTATCTGTATAGCCAGTCGGGCGGGCCGCGAGTGATGCCTGTAGTGGGAACCGTCAGGCGGTCGGGGGAGAAGTGGGAGGTATGTCAGACACGACGACCGACGCCTCGACCGCGGAACTCATGGAGGAGATAACCGACGCCGAACAGCGCTTCCTCCACATCATCGAGGACCTCGCGGCCGACGACACCCTCACCGAGGACGACCGCGACCAGATGGGCTTCGAGATCGGCGTCCTGAGCGCGGAGCTCCGCGCGTGTGTCGACTCCAGCGAGTGGAAGTAGGCCGTCGAATCTCAGGTGTTCCAGTCCCCGACGCGTGAGCGACGCCACACCGCCCGTGTTCGCCCAGACGTCCCCTACCGGCCGAGCACGGGCGCTTTCAGCGCCGCCACCTCGCTCATGATCGCCTCGACGTTCTCCTCGCCGACGCCGTTTTCCCGCAGCGCGCGTTCGAGGTAGGTCGCGACGGCGTCGAAGTCCTCCTCCTCGATGTCGAGGTGGTCGTGTGCCTCCCGCATGTCCCGACCCGAGTACTCGACGGGTCCGCCGGCGACCGAGCTGACGAACTGGACCTGATGGGCCCGCAACTCCTCCATGTCGTACCCCTCGAAGTAGCCGACGAGCGACTCGTCGGAGAGCACGCGGTCGTAGAAGTCGTCCACGACGGCCTCGACTGCCTCCCGACCACCGATCTCCCGATAGATTGACTGGGCCATTGTGTTCGACCGGTCGAACGTGAACGACATACGCGCGGTCGCTAGCGGGTTCGGGTCTTTAAGAGGGGCGGCGAAGGTCTAGCCCTTCGTCACCTGGTCGAGCAGTTTCGACTGCGTCGTCGAGAGGTGTTCGCTGAACGTTCCCGGCGAGATGTCGAGGGCGGCCGCGACGTCGGCGGCCGTCGCCGTCTTCGGTCGGGCGAAGTATCCCATCTCGTGGGCGGTCTCGAGGACCTCGTACTGGCGGTCGGTGAACGCCGAGCGGTCGACGACCACGAGCGTCCGTTCGTCGGTCCCGGGCGACGAGCGGGTGAGCCGGCGGATACGGACCGTCTCGCAGCACGACCGGAGGTCGGCGACGATGGCCCGGACCGCCTCGACGTCGGGCGCGATGAAGGTGAGGCGCAGCGTCCCCGCCTCGGCGCGCACGTCGCGGATGGGACAGCCGTGCTCGGGCAGGCGCGTACAGGGGCACTCGCCGTCGCTCTCGAAGCGATACACGGACCGCGGCCCGTCGCTGAACACCGCCTCGGCGTCCGCCGTCCCGACGTCGGCGGGGTCGGACACCGTCGCCTCGCCGACCGCACCGCCGCCGGCGCGCCCGGCGACGGCGATGGACTCGACGGTCGCCTCCCTGCTCAGCGCGGTCGCGGGACAGGCGTCGATGCCCTCGGCGGAGAGCTCGACGTGGATACCGCTCGCCATGTGCCCGACGGACGGACGCCAGTCGCTAATGTGACACGGTCCGGCGCCCCGAAAGGTCTACAGAATTACCGCTACCCGTCCCCTATTACCTCGGTAGTAGCAAGCCCATGCGACAGAATGCTGCTCATCGGGCCCGACGAGGCGACGGCCGAGGGCTACGCGACCCCGCTCAGACGCGCGGGTGTCGCCGTCGAGACGGTGACGGATCCGGCCGACTGCCTCGAGCGCCTCTCGCCGTCGGTCGAGTGCGTCGTCAGCACCGACCGGCTCGACGGGACGACGGGCCTCGACGTCCTCCGAGCGGTCCGTGCCGACCACCCCGACCTCCCGTTCGTCCTCGTCGCGACCGACGGGGACGAGGGCCTCGCGAGCGAGGCGGTCGCCGCGGGCGTCACGGCGTACGTCCCGGCGGGCGACGGACCCCCCGACGACTTCGCCGAGCGGGTGCGGCGGGCCGTCGAGACCGCCCCCGACCGTTCTGGCGCCCTGGGCGAGGACGTCCGGACGGTCCACGAGCGCATCAGCGACGCCTTCTACGCCGTCGACGACGACTTCCGGTTCGTCTACGTCAACGAGCGCGCCGGCGAACTCCTGCAGGCCGACCCCGAGGCGCTGCTCGGCCGGAGCGTCTGGGAGGCGTTCCCCGAGGCGCGGGACACCGTCGCCTACGACGCGTTCCACGAGGCGCTCGCGACACAGACGCCGACCAGCTACGAACTGTACTACGACCCGCTGGGCATCTGGGTCGACGTTCGCGTCTATCCCTCGGAGACCGGCCTCTCGGTCTACTTCCGGGACGTCACCGAGCGCAAGCGACGCGAGCGGGCCCTCCGGGAGGTCTACGAGATACTCGCCGACCCCGAGCGGTCGTTCGACGAGCGCGTCGACGCGCTGCTGGAGGTGGGCCGCGACGTCCTCGACATCGGCTACGCGACCCTCTCGTACGTCCGGGGCGAGGAGTACGTCTTCGAGGCGGTCGCCGCACCCCCCGACGCCGACCTCGCGGCCGGCGACACGGTCCCCCTGGCGGCGACGAACTGCGAGCGCGTCGTCACGACCGAGGAGACCCTCGTGTTGCGCGACATCACGACCGAGGCCCCGGACCTCTCGACGCGCGCGGGCAACGCCGAGTGGGGGGTCGCCTGCTACCTCGGCGCACCCGTCGCTCTCGACGGTGAGGTGTGCGGGACGCTGTGTTTCTACGACAAGGAGGCGCGCGAGGAGCCCTTCTCCGAGTGGGAGGTGACGTTCGTCGATCTGCTGAGCAACTGGGTGACACGCGAGCTCGACCGCCAGCGCCACGCCGAGCAGCTCGCCGCCCTCGGCGCGGCGTTCCCGGACCTCGGGTTCGTCATCGACGCCGAGGGGCGCTATCGCGACTACCTCGCCGGCCCCGACGTGGCGGACCGGCTCGCGGCCGCCCCCGAGGAGTTCATCGGGCGGACCGTCGAGGAGGTGCTGCCGGCCGACACGGCCGACTCCGTGATGGCCGCCGTCCGCGATGCGATAGCCACCGGCCGACTGCAGACCGTCGAGTACGACGTCCCGGTGGAAGGCGGCCGGCGCTGGTTCGAGGCGCGGATCGCCCCGCTGACCGACGACGCCTACGGGCCGGAGACCACCGTCGTCGTCTCCCGGGAGGTCACCGAGCGGCGGGCACGCGAGCGCGCGCTCGAACGCCAGCGCGACGAGCTGGCGAAGCTCCACCGCATCAACACGCTCGTCCGGGGCATCACCGGCGGCCTCCAGAACGCGGCCACCCGCGAGGCCATCGAGGCGGCGGTCTGTGACCACCTCACCGGGTCGGCGCTTTATCGGACCGCGTGGGTCGGGACGGCCGACGGGTCCGAGACGGGAGCAGGGACGGGTGTGGGCTCCGTCACCCCGCGGACGGTCGCCGGTGCCGCCGGGACCGAGACGGACGCTGCCCCCGGAATCGACGGCCCGGCCGTGGCCGCGCTGGCGAGTGACGCGCCGGACGGCGACCCCCCGGCGGCGAGCGCGAGCGTCGCGGTCGGCCGGGGCGACGCGGACGGCGACCCCTCGGTCGCCGCGGTCCCGCTCTCGACCGGCGCGACGACCTACGGCGTGCTGGTCGTCGAGACGGGGGCCGAGGAGACCATCGACGAGGCGGAGCGGGAGGTGCTCGCGGACCTCGGGCGGACCATCGCGCTGGCCATCCAGCGCGTCGAGAGCCAGCGGTCGCTCACGGCCTCGACGACCGTCGAGCTCCGGTTCCGAATCGACGACGACGGCTTCGGGGCGGTGACCGCCGGGACGGACGACGAACTCGTATTCGAGCGGCGGGTCCCCGTCGGCGACGGCCGGCGCCTGTTCTACTTCGCCGTCCGCGGTGCCGCCCCGGACCGCGTCTGCGAGCGCCTGTTCGAGGCGACGCTGGCGGACGCCTGTACGGTCGTCCGTGAGGATGCGGACGCCGACGGGTCGGCGCTCGTCGAGGTGGGCGTCGGCCCGGACCGGACCACCGCACTCGACGTCCTGGTCGAGCAGGGCGCGTCGGTCGCTCGGGCCACCGCCGCAGACGGGGACCTCGACGTCACCGCCGAGGTCGCCCCCCGCAACGACGTCCGGGCCATCGTCGAGGCCCTACAGGAGGTAGCGACGGTCGACCTCCGCGGGAAGCGCTCCGTCGAGCGGCCTATGACGGCGGGCCCCGACGGCGCCCGGTCGGACGAGGGTCTGACGGCGAAACAGCGGGCCGCGCTCGGCGTCGCGCTCGCCCGGGGCTACTACGAGTGGCCCCGCGAGAGCACCGCCGAGGAGATCGCACGGACGATGGACATCTCCTCCTCGACGTTCCACTACCACCTCCGGCGGGGCCTCCGGACGGTGCTGTCCGGGGTCCTCGACGGAGGACATGGCTGACCGTCGACCGTGCGTCCGCCCCGCACACTCTAGACACGTCTAGGTCACGCTTCTCCCGTCCGATACCAACACTCACGCGTGCATATCATCAACCACGACAGCGGGGATGGGACGACCGAGACGGCGGTGACTGACGTCGAATGGGGTCCGACGGACCGGCCCGACGGACGGGTGCGCGAGGCCGTGGCGCCGGTCGAACGGGGGACGTACGTCGAACTCTGGGTCCGCAGGGGGTCGCCGGTCTGCGTCCGGGACGCACAGGAGGCGGCCCGCGACCGTCTGCGGCGACTCCGGGGACACGGCGACATCGATGCCCTCGCCGTTCGGGAGTGGAGTGGGGCCGGGGGCGGCCCGCGGGTTCGCGGGGTGAGCCACGCCGCGACGTGCCACGGAAAGATGGCCGAGTTCGAGGCGTGGGCGGACGACCACGGCTACACGCTCGCGCCGGGCTTCCAGGTGCGCGAGGTGCGGCCCATGGTCGGCGGGGGTGTGCGCCGCAAGTTCGCCCGACCGGTGTACTGTCTCGCCGTCTACGAGGGGGAGACCCTGGAGGCGGTCTACCCCCACTCCAACGGTGGGGAGGTCCACACCGTCGGCGACGGCCTCGACCGACTCGCAGGGGACGTCGCGGCGGTGGCGAAGGGGGGTGAGACGGCGTGAACGAGACCAACCGCGGACGGCTCTCGGCCCGTGTGCGCGTCATCGAGGCGCTCGAACACCTGCAGCAGGCGCAGGGGGCGCTCGCAGAGGACGACGAACTGGCCGCCGCGCTCGACGACGCCGCCCGACGCGTCGAGCGCGTGAGCGACGAACTCGCTCCCGAGGACCGGCGGCCGTCGGCCGACGCGATGGCGCGCGCGGCCCGCCGACGGAACTGACGTCGGTCGGCCACTCTCGTCGATAGGGGCGTACCAATCGGGAACGGGTCCGCAGAAGACGGGTGAGTCGGGGTCGGGCGTCATATGGGAGCGACGGCGGGCGCGCGGTTAGCGACGCGCGCGCCGGTCTCCCGGATAGAACTCGCGCCACGAGGCCATGCGGTGACCCCGACCGTCGAAGCACGCAGGTTACCAGGAACTGGCGGACTGGACGAGTCATCTGCTCGTGGTACGTTCTCGCGAGAACGTAGAGTGTCGTCAGCGTGGGTCGACCGTACGGGTCATCACCTCCATCACGACCGGTAGTTCCCCACCAGCGTAGATAACTGTTTCCTAGAACGTCCTAATTCACTCCGAAATCGCTAGTGTATCTACAGTTGTTCGGGTAGAAATAGAGAAACTGACCATCAAAATCCGAATCGTGACTACGAATGAGGAACCGAACCGAGCGCCTCTCGAACGGGGGTTGGTCCCGCCGGGTCCATCTATCCGGCGCCCTCGTCCGCCACCGCGCCCGCGGCCATGACGTTGATCACGACGCCGAGCATCAGGATGGTGGCGGCGACGTAGAGGGCGGTGAGGATGATGATGATGCCACTCAGGACGCCGTAGATGGCGTACTGGGTGGCGTTCGTGGCGTACAGCTGGATGATAGCCAGCAGTACCGTCCACCCGAGGGCGGCACCGACGGCCCCCGGAAGCGCCGCGCGGAACGACGTGATCACCCGCGAGGGGAAGTAGTACAGCGGGAGGAAGGCGACGGTCAGCGCGACGGGCAAGACGAGGAAGCCGACGTGTCCGGCCCCTCGCGGCGCCGGGATAAGCGGGAAGAGCGCGCCGACGGCGATGAGCGCTCCGATGGAGAGCAACACCGACGCGAGGACGCTGGCGGCGGCGCGGAACTGTTCGCGCAACGAGCGGTCGTCGGTGCCCTCGACGCGCTCGACGAACGTCAGGAAGCCAGTCGAGACGTTCGCCGCGCTCCAGGCGAGGACGACGACGGCGAGCAACGCCGCGCCCGCCCGCCCGGTCGCCGTCGTCAGCGCCTCGTACATCAACTGCTGGGCCTCGGCCGTGAGCACGCGGGGGGTCGCCGCCCGAATCTGGGTCGCGACGGGACTCCCGAGGACGGCCAGCACCAGCACGACCAGCGGGAGCAGGGAGACGAAGGTGTAGTAAGCGATAGCCGCCGCCGGGTACCGGATGTCGTGTCGCGTCGACACCCGGGCGAGTGTCACGACGGACCCCAGGGCGCCGGCCAGGCGGGACATACCCTCCGTTCGGGGGTCGTCGAGTAAAACCTTCCATCTCGCCGAACGACACCTGGTTTGTGACAGTCGTGGGCGGATACCCACGAGCGCCTACGGCGTTCGTCTCGTAGTAACGTATACCCTACATATCCTCGGCGGTATCGGGCGGGAGATCACCGGTCGCCGCCCTCACCGACGTCGAGGTCGTGTACGGCGGTGGCGTGCCGGTCCGGGCGCTCGACGGCGTCTCGCTGGCCATCGGGAGCATCGGCATCGCGAACGTCGTCCTCGCGAGCGCACCCACGAGCTCGGCGTCACGAGGGCCATCGGCGCGCGTGAACGCGACGTCCTCCCCCCTTTTCCTCGTCGGGAGCGCCGTTTTCGGCGTGCCGGGGTCGCCCGTCGGCCTGAGCGGGGGGCCCTCGCCGCCGCGCTCATCGACCCCCGCCGGTCCTGCCGTGGGACTGGGTCGGGGGGGCCGTCCTCGCGGGCGTCCTCGTCGGGACGGCCGCGGGGCTCTATCCGGCTCGCAGCGCCGCCCGGATGGACCCGGTGGTCGCACTCTGGGGGAGGTGAGTCCTCGGGTGACCGAAAAGGGAATCGTGGTGGTTCGGCGGGACGGGCTTAGCGGTCGTCGTCCTTGCC
>CAYYSW010000004.1:0-14796 GCA_964474395.1 uncultured Halobacteriales archaeon | reverse complement strand
CCCTTGTTGCGGTTGCCCCGCATGCTCGTCTTGAGGTTCGCGCGGGCGACGGCGTCGACCGTGGCGAACACCTTCGGCTTGAAGCCGCCGGCCTCGGGCTTGCGCTCGCCGACGTACGCCGTGTACGCGGTGCCGTCGTCGAGCCCGCCGGTGATGGTCGCCGCGAGGTTCCCGCTCCGGTAGATCTCGATGTCGTGGTCGGGGTTCACGTCGAGGTACTCCGTCGCCTCCCCGAACCGGAGACCGCTCGCGAGCGTCTCGCCGCCCGAGCGGATCGTCACGCGCCCGCCGTCGGCCAGGACGTGGGCGAACCGCACGCGCGTCTGGTTCCGCTTGGGGAGCTGGGTCCGACCGTAGCCCGGCGGGTCCTCGTTCTCGTTGTCGACCAGCGCGAGGGGCTGGGGCATCGGCTGTTCCAGTTCGGGGTGGACCTCGCCGATGGCGAGGAGCGTGTAGTTGCGACCCGCCTCGAAGTTGAACTCGGGGACCCGTACGATGGTCTCGTCTGGCTCGCCCGCCGGCGTGATCTTGAGGCCGACGCCGATGGAGGGGACGTCCGAGTACTCGGCGGGGATGTTCGGTCGCACGCCCGAGTACTCCAGTCCGGTGACGATGGGGACCTCGCCGACGCTCTCCAGTCCGGGGATGAACGCGTAGATGTCGACGGCCGGGCCGTCCGGGATGAAGTGGCCGAAGCGGACGCGGCTGGTCTTCACCCCGCCGTCGGTGAGGTCATCGGCCATCCCGCTCATGCCCTCACCGTCGTCGTCATCGTCGTCGCTGCTCTGTGCGGTCGCCAGTCCCGCGCCGCCGAGCCCCGCCAGCACACCCGCACCGGCGAACAGTTCGAGGATACGCCGCCTGGTTTCTGTAACCATGCGCGATTCCTCTCACGCTATCAAGTTAGTTAACAATCAATATAGTGCGTGAAACAATTATCGTCCACGGAGAGTCCTCCGAGCGATATATTCGTCTGGCGATGCGAGAAACCGACCGGTTCGAGGACTAATAGTAAATCCAATTGTGACCCTCCCACGCGGTCAGAATGTGGAATCCGCCGAGCGTGCCGCTGTGAGGACGGTCCGTCGAAAGGCCGCAGTGTAGCTGCAAGCCGCCCCTACAGCGTGTAAGAGTCGCCAAATAACCGTCATCTCTGCCGATATCGTGCCGCGCCGTCGGTCAGTCGTCCGCGGGCGCGAGCAGGTCCCGGATGCTCCCCTCGACGGACTCCTGGGGTTCCCATCCGAGGCGGTCGCGGGCGGCCGTCCAGTCCACCTCGAAGGATTCGACCATCGTCTCGCCGCTGCGGGGGTTCTCGACGAGTTCCACGTCGGGGTCGATGTCGCGTTCCTCGCGGGCGATCTCCTGGACCAGCTCGGCGACGGCCATCACGCCGGGGTCCTCGTCGGTCGCGATCTCGTACTTCTCGACGCCCGTCTCGCCCGCCGCGTGCTGGTCGGCGAGGCGCTCGGCGCTCCTGACGAACGCGCGGGCGACGTCCTTCACGTGGACGAAGTTGCGCGACTGCGTGCCGGGTTCGTAGACGGTCAGCGTCCCGCCCGAGAGCGCCCGACCGACGAAGAAGTTGATGACCGTGTTCTTCGAGACGTCCCGCCCGGCGACCTCGTGTTCGCCGTAGAGGTTGGCAATCATGAACTGGTGGGCGGGGAAGGCGTCGTCGGCGTAGCAGTCGACGGACTGTTCGTTGAGCACCTTCGTCCGACCGTACCAGTTCAGCGGGTCGCGGTCCATCCCGACGTGGATGGGGAACTCGTCGGGGTCGCCGATGACCGCCATCGAGAAGGGAAAGCCCATCGCGGCGCCCGTCTTCCGGCAGAACCACGCCACGTTCTCCGTCCCGACGACGTTCACCTCGTAGGCGAGGTCGGGGTTCTCGTCGCAGTCGTCGACGCCGCTGATGGCCGCGAGGTGGAGCACCACGTCCGCCCCCTCCAGGGCCGCTTCCAGGTCCTCGCGGTGGCGGATGTCGACGTGTTCGACCCTCACGTCTCCGACCTCGCGGACGTCGCCGAGGTAGTAGTTGTCGAGCGCGGTGACCTCCCACTCGGGGTGCTGTTCCTGGAGTTCGTAGACGACGCGACTGCCGATGTAGCCCGCCGCGCCGGTCACGGCGACGTGTGGCGTGTCAGTCATGACGTAGGTGACCGAACCGGCCGGCCTCGGCTATAGCTTTCGCTTGGCGACCGAGGAGGGGAGCTACGGCCCCGGGGACGGGACGCCTCCGGAGGGCTATGGAGGCTTCTGAGGGCTCCCGACCGCTCATACTCAGGGTTTTGTCGGGAACCGTCGTCGGTAAGACCGCGTCGAACGGCCAACGAACGAGCCGACCCGCAGGTCCCCGTCGAGCCGCGGGTCGGCACGCGAACTCACTCCCATGACCTCCAACGACACCGACCACCCCGACTTCGCGGCGATGCGTACGTCCCTTCGACGACTGAACGACGAGACGAGCGACACGCTGTCCTGCCCGGACCCCACCTGCGAGGGCATCCTCCGGGCGACGGGTGGCCTGCTCTCCTGTTCGCGGTGTGCCGGCGCGCGGTAGGCGCTATGCGGGGCCGCGCGTCGGACAGGGTTTTCCCCTCGAAGGACGAACTGACGGCGATGACGGATTCGACCGCCGCGACCGGCCCGGACCCGGGGAGTCCCGCGGACGACGACGCGGGCACCCGTCGCCGGTTGGCCGCGGTCGTCTGGGCGGTCATGCTCGGACAGGTAGTGCTCTACCCGAACGTGCCGCGGCTCGTCCGCCTCCTCGGGGCGGAGGGGAGCCTCGACGGCGGGACGTGGTTCCTCGCCGCGGAGTTCGGGGCGTTCGTCGTCTTCGCCGGCCTCTGGGGGTACGTATCGGACCGACTCGGCCGACGGGTCCCGCTCATCGTCGCCGGAGCGGTGGGGGGCGCCGCCGGCTACGTCGCCCTCACCCTCGCGCCCGGACTGGGCCTCGGGTTCGACGCCGTCCTCGTCCTGCGGGCGGCACAGGGCGCGGCGACCATCGGCGCGTTCTCGCTCGCGATGACGATGCTCACCGACCTCGGCGGCGGCCACGGGAGGAACATGGGCGCAGCCGGCATCGCCATCGGCCTCGGGACGGCGATGGGCGCCCCCCTCGGCGGGGCCGTCGGGTCGGTCGACCCGCTCGCGCCCCTCGCACTCGCCGCCGCGTTGCTCCTCGGGGCCGGCGTCATCGCCCTCACAGTGCCCGACCGGGCGCCCTCCGGCGGACGGGACCTGCGGGCGGCGGTGGCGCGACTCCGCGAGCGCCCGGCGCTGGGCGTCCCCTACGCCTTCGGGTTCATCGACCGCCTCACCGCGGGCTTCTTCGCCCTCGTCGGGACGTTGTACTTCCAGACGCGCTTCGGCCTCGGGCCGGGGATGACGGGTGTCCTGCTGGCGTGTTTCTTCGTCCCCTTCGCCCTCCTCCAGTACCCGATGGGGATGCTCTCGGACCGCGTAGGGCGCTTCCTCCCGGTCGTCGTCGGGTCGCTCTGTTACGGCCTGACCATCGTCGGCGTCGTCCTCGCGCCGACGGTCCTCCTCGCGGGGGTCGCGATGGCCCTCGTCGGGGTCTGTGGCGCGCTCGTCTCGCCGGCGACGATGGCCCTCGTCACGGACATCGCCCCCGAACGCGACCGGGGGAGCGCGATGGGCGGGTTCAACGTCTTCGGCAGTCTGGGCTTCCTCGCCGGGTTCCTCGTCGGCGGGTGGCTGACCGACGCCTACGGATTCACGACCGCGTTCGTCGCCACCGGGATGCTGGAGGTGGGCATCGCCCTCGTCGCCTCCCGGTCGGTGGCCCGCCTCGGCGGCCGTACCACCCCCGCACGCCGGAGCACACCCGACGCGGAGTGATTCTCCCCGGAGCCGACCTGATGCTCCTAGAACACGTACTAGGGGACGGGTAGCCTCCCCTCGTGTTGCCCACACCACCACCGACAAGAGTTTTAGTTCGTCACGCGCTCCCACGGAGTAGCGACTGAATCACACACAGATTCGGACCGGAACTCTCGATTCGTCCTCCGTCCCCGGCTCGATGTGGACGCTGGTCGGAGACGGGTCGGCGCCGGTCCGGCCCATCCGACCCATGTCACTCCACCCCTCGTCGGTATCGACCGACTACGCCACGATGCGCGCGACGCTCCGCGAACTCAACGACTCTTACGACGGCCTCTCCTGTCCGGCGTCGGACTGTCAGGGAACCCTCTCGGCACGCCGCGGCCGCCTCGTCTGCGAGCGGTGTGACTCGCGGGCGGGGTGAGCGACCCGCGGTTGGCCGCCGCGATGACGTCGTCGAGTGCCATCACCTCGTCGTGCCGGCACCGACAGTCCCGGGCGGCGAGCAGTACCCGGCCCGGGACTGTCCAGCCACGTGTCAGGGGGCCACCAAGTATTAACGGCCGTCGTGGCTACCGGGGGTATGGGTAGGCTCTCGGGATATCTCGTGGCGGGCGCGGAGGCCGGCCTCCCGCTGGCCGAGGAGGGGGGAGGGCGGATGCCGGCGGGCCACAACGGCCCCTGGAACGACGACGTGACGCACCTGCGGAACACGGGCCACTGGGCGGTGTTGTTCTTCGACGCCTACGAGCGCACCGGCGACCGGCGGTTCTACGACGCCGCCACCGACTGCATCGGCGAACTCTGTCGCGATGCGGCCCGGCCGGAGGGGTACGCGTTCTTCCACCGGACCGAACCGGGCAAGGACCGGTGTAACGGCCTCGTCGGGCAGGGCTGGTCGATAGAGGCACTCGCGGTCGCGGACCGCTACATGTCGTCTTCGACCCCGCGGTCGGTCGCCGAGGAGGTGTTCCTGCTCCACCCCTTCGACGAGGAGACGGAGCTCTGGCACTCCGTCGGCGTCGACGGCACCGTCCACGAGCCCTTCAGCACCGTCAACCAGCAACTCTGGTTCGCCGCCGCAGGGTCACTCCTCTGTCGGAACGGCGGGGCGCCGGCGATCCGCAGCCGGGTCGACGCGTTCCTCTCCGGACTGGACGACACCCTCCGGACCTACCGGGACGGGCGGGTGTACCACTCCAGTTACCCCTACAGCGACCTCACCTTCCTCGGGCAACGGGTCGGCGCGCGCCTCTGGGGGCGCAGCGAGCACATCGACACCCTCTCGACGGGCTACCACTCGTTCAACCTCTACGCGCTCGCGATCCTGAAGCGGTCGCTGCCGGACCACCCCGTCTGGTCGTCGGGGCTCGTCGAGGAGCTCCTCGCGCCGATCGGGACCGTCGCCTACAAGGACGGCGTGAGCAACAACGTCTACTCCTTCGGCTACAACCCGACGGGCTTCGAGGTGGCGTTCGCCCTCGAGACCTTCCGCGGGGATGTCGGCAGGTTCTGGGTGAACGAACAGTTCCGGCGGTGTTACGACACCCGGGCCGACCGGCTCTCGGGTGGGTGGGACGGCGAGACGCTCTCGGCGAGGCTCTACGAGGCGACCCGACTGGCCGACCGCGAGATCACGGTGGTCGGCTCGACCGCGGCGGACGAACGGCGGAGTGCCGGTGCCGCACGCTCGGTTCGGCGCTGAGGCTATCGATGCCGACGTCCGGAGGACGACGCACTCGCGTCGGTGTGTCGGCGGCATTCGAGGGGCCGTTACGGATGAACGGGTGTTCGTGGAGACACGACCGTACTGAACGGATACGAGCGACGACTGAGCCGTTCCCGTTCAACGATAGGACACGCTGAACGCGCAGATACACTTATGATGGCGAATCGACACGCTCCGACATGGAGTACGAGATAACCCACGACCCGGCGTACTCGTTGCTGACGGTCTCGCTCGAACAGGGCGAGTCGGTGCGCGCCGAATCGGGCGCGATGGTGTCTCACGACACGTCCATCGAGATGCAGACGAACGCGACCGGCGGCTTCCTGAAGTCCATCAGGCGGACGCTCGGCGGCGAGAGCTTCTTCCAGAACACGTTCTCGGCACGCGCACCCGGGGAACTGAAGCTCGCCCCACCCCTGCCAGGGGACGTCGTCCATACGGAACTGCTCGACGAGACGGTGTACGTCCAGTCGGGGTCGTACATCGCCGGGAGCGAAGCGCTCGAAGTCGACACTACCTTCGGCGGGTCACGGTCGTTCTTCGGCGGCGAGGGCCTGTTCCTGTTACGTGTGTCCGGCAGCGGTCCGTTGTTCATGTCGAGTTACGGCGCCATCGACGTGGTGGACCTCGACCAGCGCGACTCGTTCGTCGTCGATACGGGCCACATCGTCGCGTTCGAGGACACAGCCCAGTTCGACGTCCGGCGAGTCGGGGGGTTACGTTCAACACTCACCAGCGGGGAGGGACTCGTCTGCGAGTTCAGCGGGTCGGGCACCGTCTGGGTTCAGTCGCGGAGCCAGGATGCCTTCCTCTCGTGGCTCATCCCGAAGCTCCCACAGCCAGCCCAACACGGCTGACCTGGCGATGGAGTCCGTCGACCGTCTCGGTAGGGCGCTACGGGGCGTTTCGTCCCGTCACCACCTCGTCTCCCCGGACTCTCGACAGCAGTCGGTCGGGGCTCAGTCGTCCGACGCTGAGGGTCGGAACGCCCGCGCGAGGTCACGGACGCCCTCGCGGAGCGTCCACTCCGTCGCGTACTCCGTCCCCCCGATGCGGTCGAAGTCGACGTGATAGGAGGGACCGGGGTGTTCGTCCTCCAGATAGGTGACGTTCACCGGGGCGACCTCCTCGCTGACGAGCGCCGCGATGTCGGCTATCTGGTAGTTGCCCTCGTTCGACCCGACGTTGTAGACGACGTGCTCCCAGTCGTCGGGCCTCAGGGCGGCGTGGGCGTACGCCCGGGCCGCGTCCTTCACGTGGATGAACGGCCGCCAGTTCGACCCGTCGCCGTAGACGGTGAGCGCGCGGTCGGTCAGCGCCCGGAAGACGAAGGTGTTGACGACGAGGTTGAACCGGACCCCGGGGGCGTCGCCGTAGTTCGTCGCCATGCGGAGGGCCGTGCCGTCGAAGCCGTACTCCTCCATCGCCTCCCGGAGGAGGCTCTCGCCTTCGAGTTTCGTCTCCGCGTAGGGGTTGATGGGGTCGGGCTCGACCGTCTCGTCGAGGTCGGTGCTCGCCGCCCGTCCGTAGAGGTTACACGAGGAGGCGAAGACGACGTTCTCGACGCCGGTCTTGCCCGCCGCCGTGAGGACGTTCTCGGTGCCGTCGCGGTTGATGGCGAACGTCTCCTCCCGGCGGTCGTGCGTGCTCGACGCGCCCGTGATGGCCGCGAGGTGGACCACCGTGTCGCACTCGCGCACCGCGCTCTCGACGTCGCCGTACTCGCGGACGTCGCCCCGACGGAAGTCCACCGTCTCCGTGAGCGACCCCTTGAGCGCGCGGGGGGACCCGAGCGAGAGGTCGTCCATGACGGTGACACGGTCGACGCGCTCGTCGCGGTCCAGCAGCGGGACGAGTTCGCTGCCGATGTAGCCCAGTCCGCCGGTGACGAGGACGTCCATCCTACTCTGCGTCCCCGTCCTCGTCCTCGAGAGCGTCCGGGAGGAAACGGTCCTCGTGGGCGACGATGGTGTCGCGGTAGCGGTTCAGGACCTCCATCACGTCCTGCATGCCCGACTCGAAGTCCTGACGCTCCTCGCCGATGAGGTCCATGTACCGCTGGTTCTCGATCTCCATCTGGTGGGTCTCGTCCTCGTCGCGGGGGTTCTCGACGTGCGTGACCTCGACGTCCATCCCGTGGTCGTTCCCCACATCGGCGATGGTCTCGGCGATGTCGACGATGGCGACGGGTTTGGTCACCTGGTTGTAGACGACGTGGTCGGCGGGTCGGTCGTCGACGGCGAGACGCGCGAGCCCCTCGACGGCGTCCTCCAGCGAGATGAACGGCTTGCGCTGCTCGCCCTTGCCGTAGACGGTGAGGGGGTAGCCCGCGACGGCCTGCGCCGCGAAGCGATGGGCGACGACGCCGAAGTAGTAGTCGAAGTCAAAGCGCGTCTTCAGGCGGTCGTCTGCCCGCGTCTCCTCGGTCTCCGCGCCGTAGGTGATGGCGGTCCGCACGTCCGAGACCGGGATGTCGAACTGCGTGTTGGCCAGCCGGAGGTTCGCCGCGTCGTGGCTCTTCGTCATGTGGTACCACGACCCTGCCATCGCGGGGTAGGGGACGGGGCTCTCCTTGCCCTCGTGGTACATCGTCGCGCCGCCCTCAGGGATGGGGAAGGCGGGCGCGCCGTAGATGCCGGTGGTGGTGGTCTCGATGAGGTGCGTGTCCGCGAGGTCGTTCTCCGCGAGGCCGAAGGCGAGGTTGCGCGTGGCCTGCATGTTGTTGTGCTGCGTGAAGTTCGCGCGCTCGCCGTTGATCTGCGAGTAGGGGGCGCTCGGCTGGGCGGCGGTGTGGACGATGGCCCGCGGTTCGTGGACGCGCAGCAACTGGTCGACGAACGAGCGGTCGACGAGGTCGCCGTAGACGAACGAGAGGTTGCGCAGGCCGTGGACCTCCTCGGCGGCGTCGATGCGCTGTTCCATCTCCGCGATGGGGGTCGCACTGGTGGAGCCGACGCCGGCCACCCAATCGCGGCGGCCGAAGTTGTCCACGAGGACGACGCGTTCGTCGGTACGGTTCGCGATGCGGAGGGCCGTCGGCCACCCGATGTAGCCGTCGGCGCCGGTGACGACGATGGACATGGTTACTCGGATGGCGAGTAACTACGCACGGGGTAAATAGGTTGCCATCGGCGTCGCGGTGAGGGAGGGACCGAGGTCAGCGGGGGTGAGTGGTCAGTCGGACCTGACGACGCGGACCGGTTCGCCCGCGAGCTGGACGCGGAGGGACTCGTGGTCCACCCAGACCCGCCGGCCGTCGGGCATCCGGATGGCCGCGGCGCGGGCCGACGCGCCGACGACACGCCAGACGTGCCCGTCGTCGTGTTCGAGCCGGTCGCCACACGCGAGGGTGGCTACGTCGAGTGCAGCCCGCCCGTCGGCCGTGGAGTCGGTGGGTCGGGGGTCGCGGGTCGTCCCCTCCTCGGCGGTCGCCGCGCCGCTCATCGTCCCTCCTCGGTCTCGATGCACGAAACGAGGTCGGCGGCGAGCGCGTCCGCCCGGCGGGAGAGGTCTGCCGCGTCGTCGTCGGTCAGGCGCCCGTCGGCGCGCAGTTCGTCGATGACGGCCCCGAGGCGGGACCGGCCGCGGTCGATGGTCGTGGGGTGGGTGTCCGAGAGGCTCATGCGTCCACACCTACCTGCAGGGTCCCGCACCATCCCCGTTGCAGCTAGCAAGCGAGGCCCCACCCGGGGGCGTGGCTACACTGATTGGGACGCGTCCGAACTGAGTACTGTCTCGGATAGGAGCCGTTATCGGCTACGCGTCGGCGACGGTGACGACCTCGTGGACGTGCGTGCCGGTGTCGAGGAGGTCGACGGCGACGGCGGCGAGGTCAGCGCGGGAGACCGGGTCGCCGTCCGCGCCCGTACCGACCCGGACGTCGCCAGTGGCCGGGCCGTCGGTCAGGCCGACCGGACGGAGGACCGTCCACTCGGTGTCGCTCGCCCGGACCAGTGTCACCTGTCCGGCCCCCTCGTCCTCGGTCGGCTCGTCGTTCCCGACGAGGTTCGTGAGGCGGCGTCGCAGCCCTGACGGCTCCGCGGACGCGCCGTCGGGCGGTGCGACGACGACGAGCCGGGAGGTCTGGAACCGCGAGAGCACGGCGAGGACGTTCTCCATCGCGTCCTCGACGTCCGTCCCGGGGAGCTGGTCGAGGGGTTCGTCGAACGCCGTACAGACCGCGTCGGCCCCCCGGATGGCGGCCTCGACGGTCGGGATGTCGAAGACGTCCCCCTCGAGGACCCGGAGTCGGTCGGCCGCGAGCGGGAACTCCCGGGGGTCCTGTGCGAGGACGGTCACGCTGTGGCCGGCGTCGAGTGCGGCTTCCGCGAGCGCGCGTCCGGTCGCCGTCGTCGCCCCGAAGACAGTGACCTTCATGAGGGGAACGAGGCGGCGGACCCGTTTATCCGCTCTGACTCGGCGCGGAGCTCACTCTAGGACGGTCTTCGGGCGCTTGAGGTAGAACTCAGACGTCGAGACGCGCTCGTAGACGTCGTAGAGCGTCCGGACCGCGGTCTCGTCCGGACGAAACCGGATGTGTGGCGCGGTGTGGTACCCCTTGCAGGTGACGAGAAAGAAGTAGAGCGTCCGGTGGTGCCGCATCGTCGCGTCGACGACGCCGATGGACCGCCCCCCGAGGTCGTCCGAGAAGTCGTTGAGCAGGGCGGCGATGTCGTCGTGGAGCTGTTCGTCCGGTCGATGGAGCGTCGTGCCGAACGTCTGCTTCAGGAACGTGCTCGTCGCCCGCAGGAGCGGGTTCGAGTCGATACCCGTCGCGTCCACGGCCGCGAACGACTCGTAGAGGTCGACCAGCGTCGAGAGCTCCTCGCTCGTGAGCGCGACGGGCCGGACCGGGTCGCCCGCCGACAGCGAGTACTCCGGAAAGCTGTGCGTCCGTGGGTTCGGGAGCGCGCCGAACACGTCGTCGAGTCCCATACCCGTCCGTCGTGGGCGACGACCTAACGGCTGTTGGACGATACCGCGACCCACGCCGCGTCGGCTACTCGCGGAACTGGTTCTGGACGGCCGTGACCGCCTGCTTGAGGAACGAGGATGAATCCCTGCGGCGGCTGGTGTCGACCGAGGGCGACGACTCGTCCTCGCTCGGGTCCGGTTCGCCGGGGGCCCCGACGACCATCTCCGGGGGCGCGTCGGCCGCCGGCGCCTCGCTCAGTTCGTCGACGACCGCGTCGTAGTGACACCCGGAGGTGAAGGTGAACCCCTCCAGCTCCTCGTCGGGGTCCCGGAGCCGATAGGTCCCCCGGCGCGTGAGGGCCGACTCCACCGTGGCGCGCCGCGTCGGGTCGAACGGCCCCGAGATGGGGTGTTCGCCGACGAACGTCCGTGTCTTCACCTCCACCGCGCCGTCGGTGACCGTCACCCACGGCTCTTCCTTCCGGAGCATCTCGGAGGCGAGCGTCACTACCAGTTCGTGTTTCCCCGCTGCCCGGAGTTCGCGGAGACGGTCTGCCACTGCCATAGATACTGTTTCGTTACGGAGATATTTCAGTCCTTGTACTACTATCTGTATGTCTGTCTCCATGAGCTAGAATGACGAAGTGGTCGTTCGTACGGCGAGCGGTCGGGTCCCCCGCCGACGAGTTGGCAGGCTACAGGGGTATGCCGTCGGGGCGACATTACCCCGCAATGGCACTCACTGAGAGCGTCCTCGGCTTGCTCCTGAGTTTCGTCCTCGTAACGCTCGCGACGTACGTCAGCAGCGGCCTCCTCACCAGCGGGGCGGGGCTCGGCTACTCGGCGCTCACCGCGGCGATAACCTCGCTGGTCTGGTTCGGGCTCACGTACTTCGTCTCGGGGGTCGTCGGCGTCTCCGGGTACGCGGTGGCCCTCGGGCCGCTCGTCGCCGTCGTCGCGTACGTCCTCATCATCGACGCCCTCTACGAGGGCGGCATCCTCCGGGCCGTAGCCATCTCGCTCGCGACGTGGGTCGTCACGTTCGCGGTCCTCTACGGGGCGGCGATGGTCGGCTACAGCTCCTTCGAGGCGCTCGGCGTCCCGCCCGGCCTCGTGAGCGACCACCTCTCGACGGTCGCTCGGGAGTGCGCCGACTGCGGACCGGGACGGTAGCGCCCGCTCGATAGGTCGAGACACTGGAAAACCGGAACGTCAGTTCGCGGCGGGTTCGCGCTCGGCCTCCGAGTCGACGGCGGTCCGCGCCTCGGTGTCGGCGGTCAAGCCGTCGGTCTCGGCGTCCTCGTCGGAGGAGACGGGCTTCGTGGCCGATTCGCGCATCTCGCGGAGCTCCTGTTCGATCTCCTCGCGACCCTTCTGGAACTCACCCATCGCCTGCCCGCTGGAGCGAGCGAGCTTGGGGAGCTTGTTCGCCCCGAACAGCAAGACGACGATGAGGAGGATGACGAATATCTCGATTCCGCCGGGCATGCCGGGGAACAGCGGGACTGGGTGGTACATGTCACCCGAAGGGAGGATACAGTCGGATATGAACCTAGCGGGTACAGAGGTTGTGGCGTTGCTCCGGGAGGACTACGTATGTCATGGTTCCCCCGCCGGCGTCCTGCCGCAACCAAGACGTTCATCCCGCTCCGTTCCTAGGGGACGCGCATGCCCAGTATGGAGGTGTCGCTGCCCGACCGCATCGACAGCCAGATCGACCGACTCGTCGAACAGGGGGAGTTCCTGAACCGCGAGCAAGCCTACGAGGAACTCGTCTCGATGGGTATCTCGGCGTACTCGACCACCGAGGAGACGCCCGAGGAGATGCGCGACGACATGTTCTCACAGGCGGTCGACGACCAGCAGGACCCCGCCGCGCGGACCGACGTCGACGACGGCGGTTACTGAGTCTCGGTTGGGCAGTCGGAGTGACGCTCGCTCCGTGTTTTCGAATCGCCCCGATAGTGGCGGGACTGCCATGAGTGTCGAGTCCCACAGGTAGTGCGGTCCGGGTGGACGGTGAGTCGTGACGTGAGGGACCCGCGGGAGCTGCGTCCCGCTCGTCCGGACTCCGGGAGAGAGTCGCGATTCCGTCGGTCCGTTCTACTCGCCGGCGGCGTCCTGCGGTTCGTCGATGGTGATGTCGGCCGACTCCTCCGCCTGCGCCTCGGTGTCGGCGCCCGTCTCGGCGCGGCGGAACCGGCGGCGCACGCGATAGTACGCGTAGCCGACAGCCGCGAGGGACCCGAGGATTCCCATCCCACGGCCGACGCGTCGGCCCGTCTCCGTCGCCGAGCGGACCCGCTCGCGGACGGCCGCGCGCCGCGAGCGCGTCACCGTGGCGACGAGCTGTCGGCCCTGGTCGGTCTCGGTCGTCTCGAGGTCCGCGATGGTCTCGCCGCGGCGACTGTCGATGTCGAAGAGCTCCGCGAGGCGGTCGGCGGCCGTCTCGAAGGCGACCGCGCGCACTCCCTCGGGGAGCGTCTCCTCCCCATCGGCCGTGCCGCCCGCCTCGTCGGTCGTCTCGGCGTCCGCCGACTCGTCGGCGGTCCGTACCTCGTCGTGGGGCGCGTCGAGACCCTCGGCCACTCGCTTCTCGCTTACGTCCGCATCGGCGTCCCGCTCCGTGCTCGCATCCGTGTTCGTGTCGGTGGAATCAGTCGACGGTGACATACCCGTTCTCTGCGAAGCGACGCGATTAAGGGTTGTGGCTGCCTGCGAACCCGTTTCGGGCGTTCGGGAGTGGCAAGGCCCCCCGGTTTCGAAACCGCCTTCGCCCCCGTTGGCGAAGGCGCGGTGTGAAGTGGCGGTACTCGAACACGGTCCTCGCCCTCTGTACGCTCGCGTTCTTCGCGACGATGGTCGCCCGGCTGGTCATCAGCCCCGTCGTCCCGGACATCGTCGAGGAGTTCTCGGTCTCCACGAGCGCCGTCGGCCTCGCGCTCTCGGGCATGTGGGCGGCCTACGCGCTCACGCAGTTCCCGAGCGGGCTGCTCGGCGACCGCTTCGGCGAACGGCGGGTCATCCTCACCGCGGTCGGCGGGACCGTCGTCACCAGCACGCTGCTGTTCGTCGTCCCCTCGTACCCGCTGTTCGTCGTCGCGACGGTCTGTCTGGGCGCCGCCGCCGGCCTCCACTACAGCGTGGCGACGTCGCTGCTCACCAGGCAGTTCGCCAACATCGGCCGGGCCATCGGCGTCCACGTCGCCGGCGGTCCCCTCGCCGGGTTGCTCGCGCCCGTGGCAGCCGCGGTGGTCGGCATCCGCTTCGGCTGGCGCTGGGCCATCGTCCTCGGCGCGGCGACGGCGCTCCCGGTGTTCGTCCTCTTTTCGCACTTCGTCGAACCGACGGCCCCCCGCCAGCCCGACCGCTCCATCCGCTCGCGGATGGAGCTCCGGCCGCTGGTCGAGTTGCTCTCGCGCCCACAGATAGCCTACACGACGGGGCTGGCCGTCCTCGGCGCGTTCACCTGGCAGGCGACGGCCTCGTTCCTCCCGACGTTCCTCGAACAGGGCCGGGACCTCACTCAGACGACCGCGGGGGTGCTATTCAGCGTCTACTTCGTCGTCCACGGCCTCACACAGCCGCTGATGGGCGGCATCTCCGACCGCTACCCACGGGACCTGACCGTCGCCGGCACGATGGGCGTCGGCGTCCTCGGGTACGGCCTGCTGGCGCTCGGCCGCGACCTCCCGACGCTCGCCGCGGGCGTGGTCTGTGCCGGCCTCGCGATGAGCTGGGGGGCGCCGCTCCAGTCGCGGTTCATGGACCTGCTGTCGGACACGGAGCGCGGGGCCGGCTTCGGCCTCGTCCGGACGGTGTACATGACCGCCGGGGCGAGCGGGAGCGTGGTCGTCGGCGTCGTCTCGGACGTCGTCGGGTGGACGGCGGCTGTCGGCCTGCTGGTGGGGCTGATGGCGGTCGGGCTCACCTCGATTACGGCCGTCGCGCTCCTCACGGACGCGTGAGCGGGACGGAGAACGCGCGTGGACGGCTTCGGGACGGGCCGGAGAACCGACCCGACGTCGGTTCGGCGGGCTACTCCTCGTCGGTGTCGGCGTCGCCTTCTGGGTCGGCAGTCGCGTCCTCGCCGCTCCCGTCGGTCGCCCCGGTCGTGGTCTCGACCTCGATGGACTCCCCGGTCCCCGATTCGGCGTCCGCATCGGACCCGGACCCGGACTCGGCGTCGGCGCCGGCGTCGGACCCGGTATCCGATTCGACCTTGACGTCGGCCTCGGCGTCCTCGACGCCCCGTTGCTCGCGGAGTCGGCGTTCGGCCTCCTGTCGGTCCTCGGGGT
>CAYYSW010000003.1:20956-27732 GCA_964474395.1 uncultured Halobacteriales archaeon | reverse complement strand
CTGCTCGCCGACCTGACGCCGGGCGACCGCATGGGCCGGGCGATGGGGACGAACAACATCCTCGGCGACCTCGGCGGCGGCCTCGGCCCGATGGTGTCGCTCCCGCTCGTCGATTCCGTCGGGTTCACGGCCGTCTACGCCGCCTGTGCCGTCGTCCCCCTGCTGGCGGGCTGCTCGCTGCTCGTCGGCGTCTACGCCCAGACCGGGAGCGTCCGCCCGAACACCGGGGCCGGGACGAACGCGGACGACTGATGGTCTCTCGCCCGCGTCAGTCGCCCGGACGGTCCTCGCCGGTGTGGAACTCCCGGAGCCGGTCGACGAGCGCCTGTGCTCGCTCGGCCGGCGTGTGGTCGGGCGAGAACGCCGCCCGCTCGTAGGCCTCCGTCAGTTCCCGCAGGACGCCCGACTCGCTCCCGTCGAGGCGTTCGCGGGCGTTCCGGTAGAACTCCCAGTGGGTCCGGCCGTACTCGGGGGGCAGGCCCTCGCCCAGCAGGCGCCGGGTGGCCGCGTACAGCGTGATGACGCCCGCGTCGGGCGACCCCGAGGCGATCTGCGTGTGCGCCCGGTCGAGCAGGGCGGCCATCGATGCTGTCGACGCCGCGGCACGCTCGGCCTCCCCGCTCGCGTCGACGACCTCGCCCGTCCCCCCGGGGAGGTCCGTCGCCTCGTCCTCGTCGCTCCCGGTCAGCACCGCGTAGGCGCCCACCGCCGCGAGGACCAGCAGGCCGAGCAGGAACGCCCCGAGGGCCAGCCGGTTGCTCAGGACGGCCTCCAGCAGCGTCCCGCCGACGCCGTCGCCGTACTCCGCGCCCCCGCCGGCCTCGTCGTCGGTCAGGTCGATGAGGTCGACGCTCGCGTTCGCCCGCGAGGCGTCGAGGTTCGTCCCCGTCCCCGCGAACGTCGCGTTGAGCGCGAGCGTCCCGTTGTCGGGAACCGATTCGGGCACCTCGACGCGCGCCCCGTAGCGCCCGGCGTCGTCGGTCCGGACCGTCGTCAGCTCCGAGCCCTCGTGTTCGATGCGCACCGTCCGTCCCGCAAGCGGCGCCCCCTCGTCGGTCGTCAGGCGACCGTTCACGCTGACCCGCCGTTCGGCGGCCTGCGAGGCGTTCAGCGAGAGCTCCGTCGCCGTGGACGTGACGGTCACCGTCGTCGTCGCCTCCGCACGGGCCAGCGCCCGCCCGTCCAGGGGGACGGCCGCCCGGACGGTCCGCTCGCCCGGGTCGACGTCGGCCGGGAGTCGCGCGGTGAGGGTGTACGAGCCGTTCGCGCTCGCCACCCCCCGCGCGACCCGTCGGTCGCCGACGAACACCGCGACGGGCGCGGGGCCGCCAACCTCGTCGGCGCTCACCCGCCCGGCGACGGTCAGCGTGTCATTGTAGGCGACCGCCGCGGGCGTCCGGTTCACCGCGACGGTGGGCGTGACCTGCTGGACCTCGACCGGGAGCGTCGTCGAGGAGCGCAGGTACGCCGACTCGCCGGCCGGTCGATAGGCGACGGTGAGGTTCGTCGCGTTCAGCGGGAGGGTCACCGGGCGGTACGCGACGGTGAACCGCCCCTCCTCGTCGGTCTCGACCGTGTAGTTGCGGTTCCCGATGCCGATGCGGACCGTCTCGTCGGCGACGGCGGTCCCGTTCTCCGTCAGGAGGCGCCCCTCGACGGTGAGCATCCGGGTGAACGATATGGTCTCGCCGTCCGCTGTCGCGGTCAGGTTCGTCCCGGTGAACAGGTCGTCGCGTATCTCCGCCTGCTCCTCGGAGACGTTCTCCGACACCGTCTCGATGGCGGTGCTCGCCTCGGTGAAGTTCGCCCCCGTCCGGTTGCCGAGGCGGTCGTACCCCGAGCGCGTCTCGTTGGCGTTCGTCGCCACGCGCTCGCTGATACGTTCGAGGTCCCGACCCAGTTCGCGTGCCCGCGTGGTGTTCCCGTTCTCGCGGGCCTCGCGGTACTCCGTCAGCGTCTCGCGGTACTCCCGGACCGAGTCGGTCGTCTCGCGCTGGTTCTCCCGCGTGCGGTTGAGCGTCCGCGTCGTCTCCGTGTCGCCGGCGACGTCGACCAACTGGTCGAGGCGCTTGCTGTACTGGTCGCCGAGGACGCGCCGCGCGAGGTCGTACTCGCCCTCGCTCAGCTGTACCGCCCCTTCGCTCAACCGGCCGGCGAGCTGTCCGACCAGCCAGCGACGGAGGTCCTCGACGCTCCCGTCCTCGCCCACCTCGGCCGGGTCGCGGTGCCTGACCGATCCGTTCGTCGTGTTGTTGGGGGCCGTCTGGTCGGCGAGCGCCCGCCCGTCGGCGGCACCCGGGAGGTCCCCGGCGTCGGCGGGCGTCGTCGGTGTCGCTCCCGCGTCGGCCCCCGAGCTCGCGACCGTCCCCGCCAGCGCGACGCCCGTCGGCGCGGCCAGCGAGCACGCGAGCAGGAGACAGCAGAGGGCGCGGAGGCTCACGATACCGACGCTGGGTGGCGACGGCCCTTGGGTGTTGTTGCTCGCATCGTCGACACCAATAAGTTCAACCCCCCGGGGCCGCTCGTTCGCAGTGTGCAGGTCACGCGCCGGTTCTGGGCGCTGGTCGCCCTCGCCGTCGGACTCGCGGCCCTCGCGGTCCTCCTCGAGCACCCGCTGTTGCTGGCGGGCGGGGCGCTCGTCGGCGCGTGGCTCCTCGCCCGCCAGTTGCTGTTCGTCCGCGACGTCGCCCGCCTCGACGAGCGCCTCCTCGTCGAACAGACAGTGACGCCGACGCGGGCCCTCACCGACGACCCGATGGGGGTGACGCTCTCGCTCGCCCTCCCCGGGACAACGGCCCTCTCGGTGACGGCCCGGGCGTCCCCGCCCGTCAGCGCCCGCGGATCGGGAGTCGGCGAGCGAACGGTCACGCTCGCCCCCGACGACCGGCAGGCCGCCACCTCCTTCGAGGCCACCTTCCCCGTCGCCGGCTCCTTTGCCTTCGACCGACCGACCGTCGAGACGCGCGACCCCGCCGGCCTCTACGAGGAGACCGTTGAGCGCGGGGAGGCCGTCTCGCTCACCGTCGACCCCCGCGTCCCACGCGACGTCCGCGTCGGCCAGCGCGGGGAGGAGGTCGCCATCGGCTACGGGGACCACGAGGTGGGCAAGTTCGGGACCGCCGGCCTCGACCCCGAGGGGCTGCGCGAGTACACGACCGGGGACGCCGCCCGTCGTATCGACTGGAAGGCCACCGCCCGCCTGGGCCGCCCGCAGGTCCGGGAGTTCCGCGCGGAGACCGACCTCGTGACCCACCTGCTCGTCGACCACCGCGCGACGACCGGCCTCGGCCCGGAGGGCGAACGCCCCCTCGATTACCTCCGAGAGGTCGCGCTCGTCGTGACCGCGGCCGCCCGCCGGCAGAACGACCCCCTCGGCTGTTACACCGTCGGCGACGAGGGTATCACGGGCCGCATCGAGGCGAGCGCGGCCCCCGACACCGCAGAGCGGGTCCGTCGCGAGCTCCGGCTGCTCGACCCGACGACCGCCGCGACCGACGACACCCCCGGCGCGTTCGGCCCCGCGGCCGCCCGCCGGGTCAGCGCCCGCCTCCCCGAGGACCGCTTCGGGGAGACGCTCCGACCCTACTTCGCCGCGAACGACCGCTACGTCCGCCGCGTCGAGGCCAACCCGCTGTTCGCCGCCGCCCGCGAGGCGCTGGAGGGTCAACAGGGGGGCACCCGGACGTTCGTCTTCACCGACGACACCGACAAAGCGGGCGTCCGCGAGACGGTCAAGTTCGTCAGCCGCGGCGACGACCGGGCCGTCGTCTTCCTCGCGCCGGGTGCGCTCTACCGGCCCGGGGGCCTCGCGGACCTCGAGGCCGCCTACGAGCGCTACCTGGAGTTCGAGTCCTTCCGGCGCGAACTCGCCCGCCTCGACGGCGTGACCGCCCTCGAGGTCGTCCCCGGCGACCGCATCGACGCCGTCCTCACCAACCGCCGGGAGGGACGGGCCCGCGACCGCGGGTCACGCGAGGAGGTGCCCGGCCGTGGCTGACCGCGAACGCACCCCCGCGACCGTCGCGCTCTCGCTCGCCGGCGCGCTCGGCGTCGCCCTCCTCGTCGCCGCGTTCACCCCGCGGGCGGTGCTCGCGGGACCGCCGTATCCACTCCCGTTCGTCGCGGACCTCCTCGTTCCCGGCCTCGGCGCGCTCCTGCTCGTCGGCCTGTACGCCCTCGCGCCGCCGGTGTACGCGGCCGGGGTCGGCCTCGCCGTCGCCGCCGTCCTCGTCGCCCCGCCGACACCGACGCAGACCGTCGTCGCGGCGGCGGGCGCGACGCTCGTGCTCGCCCGGGACGCGCGGACCGCCCGGCGGCCGACCGTCGCGGCCCTCGCCCTCCTCAGTTCGGCGGCGGTCCTGCTCACGGCGGCGACCCTCGCGACGGTGACGCTCGACGCCCTCTGGCAGGCGGCGCTGGTGCTGGTCGCCGTCGGAGCGACGCTGGTTTACGGTATGCATCGCTACGAGCGTGTACGCATGGGTCTGGTGAGCGATACGTGAGCGCAGAACCGTCCGTCAGACGCGAGGACGCGGGCGGCGACGACCCGCCCGGGGACGAGGAGGACCTGCAGGCCCAGGTCGACCTCCTCGCCGAGGAGAACCGCCGGCTCCGGGCGGCCTACCAGTCGGCCCGCCGCTCCCGGTACCGGCGCACCGCGCTCGGCCTCCTCGCCGTCGGCGGGCTGGCGCTCGCGGGCGCGGCGCTGTTCCCCGGCGTCCGCACCGTCCTGCTGGCGCTGGGCGGGACCGGCGTCTTCGCCGCCGTCCTCACCTACTTCCTGACGCCCGAGCGGTTCGTCTCGGCCAGCGTCGGCGACCACGTCGTGAGCGCTTACGCGACCAACGAGGCGAGCGTCGTCGACGAACTCGGCCTCGCCGACCGGCGCGTCTACGTCCCGACGACGGGCGGCCCGCGCCTGTTCGTCCCGCAGTACGAGACGTACGACGTCCCCGGCGAGGACGCCCTCCGCGCGACGTTCGTCGTCGGCGACGACTACGAGCGCGGCGTCGCCTTCGCGCCGACCGGCGGGCGGCTCCACGAGGAGTTCGAGCGCGCCCGGGCGGGCCCGCCCGCCGACCGACCCGTCGCCCTCGCCCGGCAACTCGCGGACGCGAGCGTCGAGCAGTTCGAGCTCGTCGCCCGCGCCGCCCGCGAGGACGCCGGCGACGGCCGCCTCGCCGTCGGCGTCGACGACCCGGTGTACCGGCCGGTCGACGGGTTCGACCACCCGGTCGCGTCGCTGTTCGGCGTCGGCCTGGCGGAGGGCCTCGGGACGCCCGTCGAGGTCGAGGTGAGCTCGGCCGGCGACGACCGTTACGACGCGCTGGTGGCCTGCTCGTGGGACCCGGAGGCCGTCGACGTCACGGTCGAACGTGGCGAACCCGCGGACGCCGCCGCGGACTGACTACTCCTCGGTCGGGTCGTCGCCCGCTCGCCCGTCTCCATCCCCGTTCGTGTTCGTGTCCATCTCCCGCTCCGTGCCCGACTCCGCCGCATCACTGATGGCCTCGACGGTCCCGCCGTCGACCGTCGCGACCTGTTCATCGGGGTCCGTGCCCGGGGGTTCGACCGACGAGAGGACCTCGTCGACCACGTCGCGAGCGGTCAGGTCGCTCAGTTCGGCGTCGGTGCTCAACACGAGGCGGTGGGCGAGGACGCTGTGGGCGAGTGCCTTCACGTCGTCGGGGATGACGTACTCGCGGCCGTGGATGGCCGCCCGGGCCTTCCCCGCGTTGAGGAAGGCGAGCGACGCCCGCGGCGACCCGCCGTGGCGGACGTCGGGGCTCTCGCGGGTCGCCTCGACGAGGTCGAGGATGTACCCCTTCAGGAGGTCCGAGACGTAGACGTCGGCGGCAGCCTCGCGGGCCGCCCGCAGGTCCTCGACGGAGACGACCTGTTCGACGTCCTCCGGTCCGAGGTCCGGCCGGTCGTCGAAGACGTCGAGCAGCGCCCGTTCCTCCGCGTGGGCCGGTAGATCGACGGTGAGCTTGAGTTCGAAGCGGTCGCGCTGTGCCTCGGGCAGCTGGAAGGTCCCCTCCATCTCGATGGGGTTCTGCGTCGCGACGACCATGAACGGGTCCGGCAGCGACAGCGTCTGGCCCTCGATGGTGACGTGGCGTTCCTGCATCGCCTCCAGGAGCGCCGACTGCGTCTTCGGCGTCGCGCGGTTGATCTCGTCGGCGACGACGACGTTCGCGAACACCGGTCCCTTCTGGAGGTCGAACTCGCCGGTCGACTCGCGGTAGACCGTCGTCCCGGTGATGTCTGCGGGGAGGACGTCCGGCGTCATCTGGACGCGGGTGTACTGGAGGCCCGAGGCCCGCGCGAAGAGGTTCGCGACGGTGGTCTTCGCGACGCCCGGAACCCCCTCCAGCAGGACGTGCCCACGAGTGAGCAGTGCGATCGTGAGTCCCTCGACGATGTCTGTCTTGCCGATGAGGACGGTTCCGACCTCCTCGCGGAGGGCCTCGTACACTGCGGACGGGTCACGCGTGCTCATCTACAACCCTTGTTCCCGATGGGTACGTATAAGAGCTATTACAATCCGTTCGGAGCTCGCACGTGTCGTCCCCCGACGGTCGGAAGAATAAAGTAGTGTGGCGTGGTAACGTATGACTGGATCTCGTGACGTGAGGTCCCGGCGTGAACCAGCGTCGTTTGTCCCGGCACCGAGCACCGCACTCGACCGGAGAGCCCCTATCGCCTGCAGGCAACGTTCCACCGCGTTACTTCTCGCGGGGGCTTTCACCGACTGACGTCGAACCGACGACCGA
>CAYYSW010000003.1:0-20856 GCA_964474395.1 uncultured Halobacteriales archaeon | reverse complement strand
CGCATCGCCCGGACGACCCGTTCGATGCGCTCGTCGTCCCACTCGGGGTGCCGTCGCCGGAGGTAGGCGCGTGCGGCGTCGCTGTCGAGATCCGGCGAGGGGGATTGCCGTTGTCCGACCCGACGGCGCATAGCTTCGACCACGCCGGGGGCATCGTCGTCCCGCCGTGCCCGGACGGCGACGAGGCCGGCGAGGCCGCCGATGGCGAGCAACTGGAGGAGCGCCGACTCCCGGACGACGAGCACCGCGAGCGCGAGCGGCGGCAGGTCCTCGGTGTGCGAGTAATCGAGGACGACCCGCTCGGCCTCGGCGAACAGGCCGCGGACGAACGCCTGGTTGCCCGGCCGGTCGAGCATCGCGTTGATGAGCGCGCTCGGGTCGCTCACGGTTATCACCCGCCCGTCGCCGACCGGTTCGGTCGCCACGACCGGGTAGCTGTCGATGGTCTCGCTCTCGTCGAGTTCCTCGTTGCCGTTCGTGTCGAGGTAGGCGTACTCGGAACTCCGCAGGAGCACGTCCGCCCCGCCGGGGTCGAGGGCCGTCCCGTAGTTGAGCGTCACCCGGTCGGTCCGGAACCACGTCGCGTTGGCCGTGTCGTTCGTGGCGTTGTCCGCGATGGGCAGGGCGGGGGACCGGAAGTTGCGCCGCTCGTCGCGAAGGGTCCGCCCGTCGAAGCGCGCGCTCGCGCCGACCGCCTCCAGGAGTTCGTTCCCGCCGTCGCCGACGTCCTCGGCGACGAGGAGGGTCCCCCCGCGCTCGACGAACCGGCGAACGCGCGCGGACTCGTTCGCGCTGTACTCGCGTTCCGGCGAGAGGACGACGGCGACGGTCTCGTTCGCGTCCAGCGCGTCGTACCGCGCGGTGTCGCGCAGGACGGAGGACCCCGTGCTCACGGCGTCGGCCTCCGCCCGGAGGTCGCTCGCGCCGTCCCACTGGCTGTTGAACGCGCCGAAGGCGGCCCCCGACGTGCTGGCGCCGACGACGACGGCGATGCCGACGACGACGGTCAGTACGAGGAGGACCGCCCGCGGATAGCCGATGTCGCTCGGGTCGGGGACCACTCAGAGCACCCCCGGTGGGAGGATATCGAGGACCCGCTTGACGACGAGGTACGCGAACACGATGAGGCCGAGGCCGATGACCCACTTCAGCCGCCGGCGCCACGCCGGGCGCACCGCGACGGGCGCGGTGAGTTCCACGAGAACGAGGAAGCCGATGAGCGAGACGACGAAGACGAGTTCGAGCGTGAGCGACCCGAGCAGCGACAGCGCGACGACGGTCGCGAGCGTCCAGGCCACGTGGCCGAAGACGAACCGCTGGCGTCGGGTCGTCGTCATTAGTTGCAGTGACGGGCCGGGACTTACGAATCTATCGACGCGCCGATGTCGAAGCCGGTATGGGGCAGGGCGACCGACCGCCGACCGGATGTGGCCCTGGGGACACGCGGCGTTCGGCTACCTGCTCTACCGCCTCGCGCTCGCCGCCCGCGGCGCCCTTCCCTCCGGCCCCGCCGTCGTCGCGCTCGGCGTCGGCACGCAGTTCCCGGACCTCGTGGACAAGCCGCTGGCGTGGTCGTTCGGCCTCCTCCCGTCGGGGCGCTCGCTCGCCCACTCGCTGCTGACGGCGACGCTCGTCGTCGCGCTCGTGGTGGTGATCGCCCGTCGGTACGACCGGGAGACGGTAGCCGCGGCCTTCTCCGTCGGCTACCTGAGCCACCTGCTCGGCGACGCCCTGCTTCCGCTCTTGGAACTCGACCCGGTCTTCCTCCGCTTTCTCGTCTGGCCGCTGCTCCCGCCGCCGCCCTACGAGTCAGACTCGGGGTTCGCCGAACACCTCCTGAGCCTGGAGCTCACGCCCTTCTTCCTGTTCGGCCTCGGGCTGACGGCCCTCGCGATGGGTCTGTGGGTCCGCGACGGCCTCCCGGGGCTCGGAACGCTCGCCGAGCCGCTCCGACGGCGAAGGGGACGGGACTAGTCCTCGCCGGGCGCACGGAGCCGTCCGCCCTCGAGGACGAGCGTCCGGTCGAACCGGTCGGCGAGCCGCGGGTCGTGGCTGATGACCACCAGCGCCGTCGCGGCCTCGCGGTGCATCGTCAGGAGGAGGTCGAGGACCGCCTCGGTCGTCTCCGGGTCGAGCTGTCCGGTCGGTTCGTCGGCCAGCACCACCGCGGGCCGGTTCGCGAGCGCCCGCGCGATGGCGACGCGCTGTTTCTCCCCGCCGCTGAGCGTCCGCGGCGACGCGTCCGCCACGCCCCCGAGGTCGAGGCGGTCGAACAGCGTCTCCAGCCAGCTTTCGTCCACGTCGCCGGCGTGTTCCTGTGGTAGGCGGGCGTTCTCCCGCGCCGAGAGGTCGTCGATGAGCTGGAAGTCCTGGAAGACGAAGCCGACGGTCTCCCGGCGGATCCGCGCGCGCTTCCGCTCGGGGAGGGCGGCGGCGTCCGTCCCGTCGATCTCCAGCACTCCCCCGTCCGGCGTCGAGAGCAGGCCGAGAACGTCGAACAGCGTCGTCTTCCCGGCCCCGCTCCGCCCCTGGACGAGGGTCGTGCTCTCGGGGGGCACCCGCAGCGAGAGGCCGTCGAGGATGCGCCGGTCGCCCCGGACGACCGAGACGTCCCGCGCGTTGACGACCGGCGTCCCCGACGTGTCGTCGTCGTCGCTCACGGGCGTCACCTCCCGCCCCGCGGGGATGTCGGTGTCGGTACCGGCTCGCAGGCCCCCGGCCCGTCGCTCAGGACGAGCACCAGCGGGTCCGGGCCGCTCGCGGTGTAGACCGCGTCGTTGACCGTCCGCCAGCGGTCGTACGCGCCCGCCGAGAGTGAGAGGGGGTCGGGGAACGCCGGCGCCCCAGTCGTCGTCCACGAGCGCTGGCCGACGGTCGGACAGCCCGGGGGAGCGCCCCCGTCGAGCCACGAGAACACGGGCAGGTCGGTGACGTTCGCGCCGTAGTACTTCCCCCCGATATGGGTGACGTGGTCGTCGGCCGCCCACCGACCGGGGACGCGGTCTGTCGCGAACGTCGCCGTCTGGAACTCGGCGGGCGAGGTGACCGCCTGGAAGGGCGTCGCGCCGGCGCCCGCGAGCACGAACGGCGTGGGGGCCGTCGCGAGGACGCTCCCGACGAACAGGGCGACGACGGCGACCCGGGCGAGGCGGCCCCGCCGGGCGCCCGCCAGTCGGACGACGGCGAGGGCCGCGAGCACGACCACCGCGAGGTGTGCGAACGTCTGGGACCTGGTCGCGAGCGCCTGGTATTCGAGGGTTCGGCCCGCCGTCATGGCGAACCCGACGGCGGCGACGGGGCCGAGGAACAGCGCGAGGACGACCAGCCCCCGCTCGGTCGCCGCCTCGGGGAACGACACGCCGGCGAGCGCGACGAGGACGACCAGGGGGGCGACGAGGGCGAGCAGCGTCGCCGACGTCGTCGCCGCGCCGGGGAAGACGGGGACGACGGCGTTCGCGGCGAAGACGAGGAACCCCACTCCGACGGCGACGAGCGGGACGGCCCGCTGGCCGGTCCGGGAGGTGGTGTCCACCCACCGGGCGACGAGCGCGAACAGGACGCCCCACGCGACGAACAGGCCGGGGGCGGCCGACACCTCCGAGGCGTTCGGCAGGTCGACGACGGCGTAGTAACCGAACGCGACGGTCCAGAAACCGAGAACGCCGAGCGTCCCGAGGGCGACCCGCCGGGCCGTCGGGTCGCGCGCGGCGTGGAGGGCGACGAGCACCGTGACCACGAGGCCGCCGACGAACGTGCTCCCGTTGTGGACGACGGGCATGAGCGCGCCGAGGCCGACCGCGAGTCCGATCCAGGCCGGACGTCCCGTGGCGGACGACCGCGCGACGGCCAGCGCCAACAGGGCGACGAGCCCCAGCCCCATCACCTCGCTGCTGACGGTGAGCGTCCGCCAGAGGTAGAGCCCCTCGACGGCCAGCCCGAGGCCCGCGAGCAGCGCGACGGTCCGCGCGCGGGTCGGCGAGAGCCCCGCCGCGCGTGCGAGGGTGCGTCCGAGCGCCGCCGCGACCAGCGGCGGTATCGCCCCGAGGACCGCGACGTACCCCTGGACGAGCGCCAGCGGCGCGACCCCGGTGGCGTCGCTCAGGGCCGCGAGCAGGACGTCGAAGAGGTACTCGTCGGGGTACGGCGCCGTCGGCCCGCTGAAGGCCACGGCGTCCGCCTGGCGGATGAGCTCGGCGTTGCGCACGAACACGTACGCGTCGGTGTTGTACGGCAGCGGGCTGAGCGCCAGCGGCAGGAGCCGCACCCCGACCGCGACGGCGACCACGGAGAGGACGAGCAGGGCGTCCGAACGCCGGGGCATCGCTACCGCCCACCCCCCGAGCGCAGCAGGCGGGCGGGGTCACACAGCACGAACCCGCCGGCGACGACGGCAGCGCTCCCCACCGCGAGGACGAGCGCCGCGCCGACCAGTCCGGCGAGGGTCCCGAGTGGGACGGGCGTCGTCAGGTGGACCCCGAAGACGGTCAGGAGGCCCGTCCGCGCGAGACCCCCGCGTGCGGCGAGCGCGAGGGCCGTCCCGACGGCCGTCGCGGGCAGGGCGATACGGAGCGCGTCCCGGAGGACGGCCCCGAGGACGCGCTGCGGCGATGCGCCGGTCGCCCGCCGGACGCCGATGTCCCGACTGTGTGCCTGTGCGGCGCTGGCGAAGGCGGCGGTCGTGCTGCCGGCGGTCATGAGGCCACCGAGGACGACCAGCGTCCCGAGCAGCAGGCCGATGTTCCCGAAGGCCCGTTCGACGAGGCTGTCGACGCCGCCCCCGCGCTGGAGGCGGCCGCTGGAGGCCAGCGCGCTCCCGAGGCGGGCGTCGCCGGTCACCTCGTAGGTCCGCTCGGCGACGACGCTCCCGTTCGCCGAGACGACGACCTCGTGGCTCCCCGGCGCGGTCCGCTCCAGGGCCACGCCGAACGACCGCGACTCGCCGGCGGGGACCCGCAGGGTGCGCGCCGCGTCGGTTCCCGGTCCCCGAACCTCGATTTCGCGGGTCAGCGGCGCGTTCCACGGGTTCGCGAGCGTCACCCGGACCGTGGGCGCGGTGAGGGCGCCCGTCCGCTCGGGGACGGAAACGGAGACGGCGGGCGCGCGCGTCGCGTCCGGGGCGACCTGGACCGAGCGGGTCAGTTCCCGGTCGCCCCGCCGGACGGTCAGCGTGTAGGTGCCCGGGTCGCCGGGGAGGGCGAGGGTCGCCCGGCCGGTCGAGTCGGTCCGAACCGTGCGGTCCTCGAGCCCGACGGTGGCGTTCGCGGCGGGGTCGCCGGCCGCCGTCCGCACCTGGAGGGTCAGCGTCGCGCCGGGCGGCCCCGACCGGGGGGCGTTCGGCACCCGGAGCGCGTCGGGCGGGACGACCGAGACCTGTCGGCGCCGGTCGCCGACCGCGAGGGTGTAGTTCCCCGGTGCGTCGGGGGTGAACGACACCGACCGGGTGACGGTCCGGTCGGGGTCGAGCGTCGCCTCGACGGTCCGCTCCCGCTCGCCGAGGCGGACGGTCACGCGCCGCGTGGCGCGCTCGGCCCCGAGGTTCCGTAACTGGACGCGGGCGGTCACCTCCCGACCCGTGGGGACGCCCGTCGGCGCGCGCACGTCGAGGACGACGACGGGGTCGCCGGTCGCCGCGTCGGGACGCTCGTCCACCCGGACGACGTTCACCGCCCGCGGGCCGATGCCGCTCAGGTGGCGGGCGACGGGCAGCGAGACGAGGAGCTGGTCGTCGGCGATGCCCGGGGCTTCGAAGACGCCGACCACCTCGACGGTGGCGACGGCGGACTCGGTGCTCCCGCCGAGCGGGACGGTGTCGCCCACCCCCACGCCCAGCGTGCGTGCGAGGTCACGCCCGACGACGGCCTCGTCGGTGGCGTTCGGATCCGGGGCCCGTCCGGCGACGACCTCTGCGCCCTCGAACGCCCGGTAGGCGTCGAACTGGACGCCGCGCGCCGGGAAGGGGTGACCGTCCACGACGAGGAAGAGCAGGACCTCGGGGCTGGCCTCCCGGCCGGCGGCCCGGAGCGCGTCGGCGTACCCCTCGTCGACCGTGCTCGCGACGGGGTGGGGGGCGCCGGGTTCGGTCACGGCGCCGCCCCCCGCGGCGCCGATGCCGGCGAGCAGGCCGCTCAACGAGGCCAGCACGAGGACGAACGTGACGAACACCGCGAGCGCCCCCGTCGTCGGGACGAACGCCCGGGCCGAGAGGGTCTCGGGTCTCGCCCACGGGGGCAGGCGCGACCGCTGCGAGCGCCCGTTCCCTCCCCCGGCGGGCGGTCCCGTCGCCGCCGGCCGCGCCGCGAGCGTGCCCGCGAGCGTCCCGACGAACAGGAGGCCGACGAGCACGCCCCCTACGAGCAGGGCCGTCCGGCCCGACATGGCGAGATCGAGGCCGAGGGGCAGGCCGGCGCTGATTGCGACGGCGACGGCCGCGTTCGGGACGACGACGCCGACGGCGTAGCCCAGCGCGAGGCCTACGCCCGTGATGAGGGCCGCGCGGGCGGCGAAGAGGGCGAGGACGGCCTGCGGGGTCGCGCCCGTCGCCCGGAGGACGCGAATCGTCCCTCGGCGGTCGCGGACGCTCATCCGCGTCACGCTGTGGACGATGACGCCGACGAGGACGGCCGCGCCGACGCTCACCACCCCCAGCAGGGCGAGTACCTGCCGCGTCCCCGCGAGGAAGAAGGCGAGCGCGCCCGTCAGCGGCGACCCCCGCTCGGGGACCGGGTCGGTCGTCTCCCCGACGACCAGCGTCCGCGTCGTGCCGAGTCGCTCGACGGTCGCCGCGTCCGCGACGTACCACGAGGGCGGGAGCACCGACCGTCCCTCGGCGGGTCGTACCGGCAGGTCGAGCGCCGCGTCCGACCCCCGGAACGTCCCGGTCGTCGCTCCCGCGACTGGCCCCGCGAGTCCCTCCGCCGGCGCGTCGAGTAGCGCCGACCCCTCGGGGACGCCGAGGACGGTCACCTCGGTCCCGTCGGGACCGCTCACGACCGCGACGGGGTAGCGCGTCGCGTCGGGCGGGTCCGGGTCGCTTCCGGCGAGGTCGACGCTGGCCGTCGCCCCGAACTCGGCGGCGATGGCCGTCGACTGGGCGCTCACGGCGAGGAGGACCACGACGCTCCCGACGAGGAACGCCCCGGTCACGCCCACCACGAGGACCGCGAGGCGGTCGCGCCGGGACCAGCGGGTGAGCAGCGCGCGCCGATAGCTCACCGTCCGTACCTCCGCATACTTTTGGTCTGTCCTCCATCCGATATAAACTCCCAGCGTCTCGCCCTCTCGGAGATCGTGGACTACCGCCCCCTCAGCGTCCCACCGTCACGTCCTCGTAGACCCCGACGGGCGCATCGGTCGTCTGTTCGAGGCTCGGATGACACATCTGCTCGCGGCCGTTCGAGCGCTTGCGGGCCCAGAGGGTCTCGACCAGCCCCTCTACGAGGTCGTCGTCTGAGACGGTTGCGGACCTAACCGGGGGTCCCCTCGAACATGGCATGGAACCCGTCGCGCGCTCGCGGTAGCCCGCGGCTCACTCGGCGTGGGGTCTCGCCGTCGACCCGAGGGCGAGACGCGGGAGGGGGCGGCCGGTTCGCGTACCCGCTCTCCCGATTGCTCGACTACGCTGCCCGGTCGAAGCGGATGTCGGCGTTCCCATCGAGGACGAACGACGTGATCTTCCCGGAGAAGCGGAAGGCGTCGACGTCGTCCCCGACGCTGCCCGAGACGGACGACCCGTCGAGGTCGTCGCTGGCTTCAACGGACCCGTAGTCGTAGCTCTTCACGAGGTCGCCGCTGACGGTGAACGCGTACGTCGTCCCGCCGTCGACCCGCGTCCCGTCGATGACTATCTCGTTAGGGAGCGTCGTCCCGACGAGCGTCCCCGGGTCGACCTCGACCCCGTCGAGCAAAACGGTGCCCGTCCGAGCGAGGCTGCTGTCCAGATCGAGGAACGAAAAGTCCACGATGCGTCCCTCGATGCTCCACGTGTCGGCGTGTCCGCTCCGGAGCCAGCCGTCGACCGTCGTCCGGCCGTCGGCCGTCGTGGTCGTGTCCCAGTCGGTCGCGCCGGTCGCGCCGTCCGTCGCGTCGATCGATCCCTCCGCGCTGACGGTGTAGTGGACGATTCCTTCATCGGGTGCCTCGATGCGGAGCGTGCGGGCCGCCCCGCCGTCCGTCCCCCCGTCGGGAAGCGTCATGTCAAAGAAGCGAACACGGCCGTCAGCGGTCCCGACGACGAGGCCGGCCGCGTCGAACGCGAGCGAGTCGACCTGCGACCCCGTCGAGACGGAGTGAATCCGCGTTCCGTTCGGGTCGAAGACGACCAGTTCAGCGCTCCCGCCGGCGATGACGTGACCGTCGGGCGTCGCGGCCACGGTCTCGACGGCCGCCGGGAGCGACGCTGACCACAGCGATTCGAGCGACGGCGAGACGCACTTCACGGTGGCGTCGTCCGAACAGAACACCACGTTGCCCGCAGCGTCGACCGCTACGTCCTCCAGTTCGTCGGGGTGGTCGTAGCGCCACGTCTCGTCCCCATTTGCGGCGAGTTTCACGCCCGAACCGTCGTCGGAAGCCGTATACACGTACCCGCTGGCATCGACGACGACGCCCTCGACGTCACCGCTGTGGGGCGAGGCAGTTCCGAGGCGGAGCCCGCTCGAGGAGAGGCGGACGAGGTCGCCCGTCGCGGACATCGCCACGAGGCTGTCGTCCCGCGGGTCGGCGGCGAGACTGGAGAGCGCGCCGACCCGAGCGTCGGTCGCCCAGCGACGGGTACCGTCGGGCGAGAACCGCCGGACGGTTCCGTCGACGCTGGCGGCGACGACGTCGCCACTAGAGAGGACCACGACGTCCTCGACGGAGCCGTCGAAGGCCGTCTTCGACCACTCTCGAGTGCCGCCGCGCGAGACACGTGTGAGCGTCCCGTCGCCGCCACCGAGGTACACAGCGTCATCAGCGAGCGCCGCGCCCTCGACATCGCCGGCGAGGCGCTGAGTCCACCGGACGTCGGAGAGCGAGAACGCCGTGTCCGCTTTCGGCTCCTCGGCGCTCGCGCCGCTGGCACCGTCGCCGCCCGTGCTGTCGCGGAACTCCGAGGGACCGGCATGGACGAGACCGCTGACGAGGCCGTTCCCGCCGGGGTCGGTGATGCGGGCGACGAGTCCGTAGCGCTCCTGCGAGCCGTTGGTGTTGACCCCGGCGTACTCGACGTTGTGCACCTGAAGGTTGGTACGCAGGTTGAACAGGTTCCCGATGCTCCCGCCCTCGGTCCGCATTCGCTGCTGGAAGGTGACGTTCTCGACGAGGACGTCGCTGCTCCGTGTGAAAAAGAGGAACCAGCTCGATACCCCCTCGGGCGTCATGAACTCGACGTCGTTTCGGCTCGCGCCTAGCCCGCGGATGCCGAAACGCTCGACGTCCGTTACGTGTTCGTAGCGAGTGAACAGGTACTCGCCCGCCGGGAACTCGATGAGCGTGCCGCTCTCGATGGCGGCGAAAAACGCGTCGTCGATAGGAGCGTTGCCCGTGGGGTCCATCCCGAGGTCGGCGACGGCGTTCAAGACACGGTCGAACGAGATACCTCTGTGACTCACCGCGGCCATCGTCCACCCTGCGGCGAGCGGGAGCGTCCCCGCCGCGACTGTCGCCAGTTTGAGATAGCCGCGCCGGTCGAGCAATCTGCTCGCCTCGTCCTCCCCTGCCGAGGGACCACCCGTCGGTTCGTGTGCCATGTGTACGACTCTGTGAACGTCGGGGGTTGGAGCGTTCGGCAACCATCTGAACAGTGAACTGATTCGGAGGCTAAATTCATTCCACTATATAAATTCTGGCGATCTTACCAATCTGGTGTCCCACTCCACGCGAGGAGTTCGCGGCCGTCGATCGGGATGCGTCCACCGGGGCCAACCTGATAGACGGCCGAGACGCAGTCCCGAAGGGAGCGTCCGTCGCCGTCGCCACACTATCGGCAGGGGTCGACGGGACCGCACCGTCGAACCGCATCCACCCCGATGAACTCCGGAGCCACCGGTACGACCATAGAACGATACATTCATATATAGATTGAGGGATTTTATGCTCTCCCGGTCAGGACGTCCCGCATGGAGACGCGTAAGGTGCAGGTCACCGGTGGGTCGACGTTCACCGTCTCGATACCCAAGGACTGGGCGCAGTCCAACGGGGTCAGCGAGGGGAGCATCGTCGGGTTCCGCCGCGACGGCGACGCCCTCTGGATGACCCCCGCCGGCGGTCCGGAGACGAGCGAGTGTCGCGTCGACGCCCGGACGGCGGACGAACCGGAACTCCACCGCCTCTTGACGACGATGTACGTCGCGGGGTTCGATCGCGTCGTCGTCGAGACCGGCGGTCGGTCGACCGTCGAACGGGCGATCGGAGTAGTGGCGGCCCGCCTCGTCGGGATGGAGGTCGTCGAGCAGACCGCCGACACCGTCACGCTCGGGAACCTCCTCGACGCGACGGACGTCTCGACGGCCGACACCGTCGAACGGATGCGCGCGCTCGCCACAACGATGCTCGAGGACGCCGTGAACGCGGTCCTCGAGGGCGACGACGAACTGGCCCGCGGCGTCGTCGGGCGGGACGACGACGTCGACCGGTTCTGGCTCGTCGTCTCGCGGCTCTTCCGCTCGGCGCTGCGCGCGCCTGACGAGGAGGGGCCGGCCGACCTCGCCCGGGAGACGCACTACGACTACTATCAGGCGGCCCGCCAGTTCGAACGCGTCGCGGACCACGCCCAGAAGGTCGCCCACCACGCTCCCGCGGTGTCGGAACTCCCCGAGGGGCTCGCCGCGACGCTGACCGACCTCCACGAACTCGTCGCGCGGGTCCTCCGGGAGGCGACCGAGGCCCTCTTCCTCGACGACTCCGAGGCGGCGACGGCCCGCGCGACGACGGCCCGCGCCGCCGTGGACGGGGCGACGGCCCTCGAACGCGAAGTCGACGGAGCGACGAGCGACCTCCCGCCGGAGGCGGCCCGCTCGCTGCGCCTCGTCGTGGACTCCCTCTCGCGGTGTGCGGACTACGGCGGGAACGTCGCCGAGACGGCCATCCAGCACGCCGCCCCCCGCCCGTGACCGTACTACCTGAAAACGTTATGTTCTTTCAATCGTATATGTTTGTATGATAAATAATTCGGCGCTGTTCGACCTGCTGACCGACGACGCCCGACGCCGGGTCCTGCTCACGATGTGCGACGCCGAGGAGATCCGGGTCCCTGACGAGGTCCGGGAGCCCGGGACTGGCGCCGCGGCCGTCGCTCACTCGGAGGGAGCCCCGACCGCCGGCCGGGGGCCCCCGGACTCCGAGGCCGTCCGCCTGCATCACGTCCACCTCCCGAAGCTGGCGGATGCCGGCCTCGTCGACTGGGACCCGGAGACCGGCACCGTCACCCCTGGTCCGGCGTTCGGCGCCGCCGAACCGGCGCTCCGCCTCCTCGCGACGAACGGCCACCTCCTCCCCGACGGGAGGTTCTGAGTCAGTCCATTCGGGTCGCTGTCCGGCCGAACCCCTTCGCGAGAGTCGTCTCCTCGATGCTGAGGACCGTCGGCCGGCCGTGCGGGCAGGCGTAGGGCTGGCGACACGCCGCCAGCCGGTCGAGCAGCGCCTCGCACTCCTCGCGCGAGCGCTCGTCGCCCGCCTTCAGCGAGGGGTGACACGCCATCGCCGCGAGCAGCGCGTCGCGGGGGTCCTCGGGGGACTCGCCGGCGAGGAACGCGTCGAGGAGGTCACGGACGTCCCCGGGCGCGGCGACCCGCCCGAACGGTGCCGGCACTTCGGTCACACGGTAGGTGCCGCCGCCGAACGCGGCGACCCGGAAGCCGAGCGCCTCGACCGCCTCGCGCTCGGCGTCGAGGGTCGCCGCCGCCCCGGGCGACAGCGAGAGCGTCGCCGGCGGGTCCACCGCCACCGTCTCCACCTCTCCCTCGCCGACGGCGTCCTGCAGTCGCTCGTAGTTGACCCGCTCGTGGGCCGCGTGCTGGTCGACGACCAGCAGGTCGTCCCCGGCCTCACAGAGCACGTACAGCTCGCGGAACTGCCCGATGACGTCGAGGTCCTCGAATCGGGAGCGCGCCGGGTCGGCTCCACCCTCCCCGTCGGCGGGCCCCGACTCGGAACCGAAATCGAGGTCGAGGTCGAGGTCGAGGGCCGCCTCCGCGTCCCGCGAGAGGTCTGCCGTCGAGAGCGCCTCGCCCACTGCCCGCTCGACGGCGTCGTGGACCGCCTCGGGGTCCCGGAAGCGCACCTCGCGCTTGCCGGGGTGGACGTTCTGGTCCACCGCTTCCGGCGGGACCGACACGTCGACGACCGCGACCGGGTGCCGGTCGCCGGGGAGCACCGACCCGTAGCCCGCCTCGACGGCCCTCCGGAGGCCCGAATCGGGCAGCGGGCGGCCGTTGACCGCGACGGTGACGTGCGACGCGCTCGCCCGCGTCACCGACGGGTGGACACAGACGCCCCGGACGTGGACCTCCCCGTCGCCCGGGGCGTCGAAGGCCGTGCTCCGCCCCGCGACGTCCCGGTCGTACACCGCCAGCAGGGCGTCGGTGAACGACCCGCTCCCGGGCGTCGAGAACACGCTCCGGCCGTCGTGGTCCAGGCGGAACCGCACGTCGGGGTGGGAGAGCGCGTACGACCCGACGAGGTCGCTCACCCGCGCGAACTCGCGTTTCGGCGTCCCGAGTGACTCGCGGCGGGCGGGCATGGCCGCGAAGAGGTCCTCGACGACCACCGTCGTCCCGGCGCGGTGGCCCGCCGCGCGGACCGTCGTTCCCCCTTCGCCGACGATCACGCGGGTCCCCTCGGCGTCCTCCTTCCGGCGGGTCGTCAGCTCGAGCGTCCCCGCCTCGGCGATGCTCGGCAGGGCCTCCCCGCGGAAGCCGAGCGTCGGCGCGCCCGCCAGGTCCTCGGCGTCGCGTATCTTGCTCGTCGCGTGGCGCTCGACGGCCAGCCGCGCGTCCTCGCGGGTCATCCCGTGACCGTCGTCGGCCACCCGGACCGACCCGAGGCCGCCATCCTCGACGGCCACCGACACCTTCGAGGCGCCCGCGTCCAGCGCGTTCTCGACGAGTTCGCGGACCGCCGCCGCCGGTCGCGTCACCACCTCGCCGGCGGCGATGCGCGCGACCGTCGCCTCGTCGAGTCGCCGGACGTCCGCCCGTTCGGTCCCCGCCTCGTCCCCGTTCCCCTGGTCGTGTGTTCGTCCCCGTTCAGCCATGGTCGAGTCCCTGCTGTGCCTCGTGGAGCCACGTCAGCGCCTCCACGGGCGTCATGTTCGCGATGTTCAACTCGCTCAGGGCGGCTTCGAGGTCCGTGGCCTTCCCGCTGTCGCCCGCGCGGTCCGGGGTCGGTTCGCCCTCGCGGCCCGTCGCTTCCGCCGTGTCCTCGGTCGCATCGGTGCCGTCGGTCGCGGTCCCGTCGTCCGCCGCGTCCTCGTGCCCGTTCGCTCGCACTCGGAGAGAACCGCCGGCGGGTCCCCCCGTCTCGCCGGGCAGTCCCGATTCGAGCAGGTCACGCGAGCGGTCGATGACCGAGACGGGGACGCCGGCGAGCCGTGCCACCTCGACGCCGTAGGACGCCTCGCTCGCCCCCTCGACGACGTTGTGGAGGAAGGTCACCTCCTCACCACCGGAACCCCCCGCGTTCCGGTTAGCTCCCGAGTCGCCGGACGACTCGGGAACGCCCTCCCGCGCGATGGTGAAGTGGAGGTTCCGGATGCCCGCCCGTCCCGCCGCGATGCGCGTCAGTTCGTGGTAGTGCGTGGCGAAGAGGGTGGTCGCGCCCACCTCGTCGTGGAGGAACTCCGAGACGGCCCACGCGATGGAGCGGCCGTCCGCGGTGCTCGTCCCGCGGCCCACCTCGTCGAGCAGGACGAGGGAGTCCCCGGTGGCGTTGTGGAGTATCTCGGTCAGTTCGGTCATCTCGCGCATGAACGTCGAGGCGCCCCCCGCGATGTCGTCGCTCGCGCCGACGCGGGTGAACACGCGGTCCACCAGCGGGAGGGTCGCTCGGTCGGCGGGGACGAAACTCCCCACCTGCGCGAGCACCTGGATGAGGGCGACCTGGCGCATGTACGTCGACTTCCCGCTCATGTTCGGCCCGGTGATGACGGCGAAGAACTGCTCGCGCAGGTCGGCGTCGTTCGGGACGAACGTCCCCTCAGTGGTCTCGACGACGGGGTGGCGCCCCGCCTCGACGTGGATTCCCTCGTCCCCGAACTCGGGGCGGACGTAGTCGCGGTCGACGGCCACCGACGCCAGCGTACAGAGCACGTCGAGTTCCGCGAGCACCTCCGCGACGGCCTGGACGCGTTCGGCCTCCTCGGCCACCTCGTCTCTGACCTCGGTGAACAGCTGGTACTCGCGGGTGTCGGCGCGCTCGGCGGCGCCCAGTATCTCGTCCTCGCGGGCCTTCAGGTCGGGCGTGTAGAAGCGCTCGGAGTTCTTCAGCGTCTGCCGGCGCGTGTAGTCGTCGGGCACCCGGTCGAGGTTGGGGTTCGTCACCTCGATGTAGTAGCCGTGGACCTCGTTGTAGCCCACCTTCAGCGAGTCGATGCCCGTCCGCTCGCGTTCGCGCTCCTCCAGGTCCGCGACCCACTCGCGGCCCTCGCGTTCGGTCGCCCGCAGGTCGTCGAGGTCCTCGTCGAACCCCTCGCGGATGACGTCGCCCTCCGTCACCTCGATGGGCGGGTCGTCGGTGATGGCCCGCCCGATGAGACCGCGGACGTCCGCCAGTTCGTCGAGCGCCTCCCGGCGCCGGCACAGCGGTCGCGACTCGCAGTCGGCGAGCGCCTCGCGCAGCTCCGGGACGGTGTCGAGGGTGTCCTTCAGCGCCCGGAGGTCGCGCGCGTTGGCCCGCCCCCGCGAGACCCTGGTGATGAGTCGCTCGATGTCGTAGACCGCCCGGAGCAGGTCGCGGGCCTCCTCGCGGACGAGCGAGAGCACCGTCAGTTCCTCGACGGCGTCGAACCGGCGCTCGATGCGCTCGCGGTCCAGCAACGGGCGGCGCAGCCAGTGGGTGAGTTCGCGTCGCCCGAGCGCACACGACGTCCGGTCGAGCACGCCCAGCAGGGTGTGCTCGTCGCCGCCCTCCCGGTTCTCGAACACCTCCAGGGAGCGCAGCGCGGTCGCGTCCAGCCCCATCCCCTCCCGGGGGTCGTACCGGGCGATGCGCGAGATGTACTCCAGTCCCCCGGAGTCGACGCCCTGTGTGTACTCCGCGTAGGCGAGCAGCGCCCCCGCCGCCCGGAGTTCGGCGTCGGTCTCCACGACGGCGTCGGGCGCGGGGACGTACCCGCCGAGTCGCTCCCGGGCCGCGGCGGACGTGAACGCGTCCTCGCGGAAGGGCGTGTGCATCCCGCCGACGTCGAAGCCGTGGTCGGGGTCGGCGTCGCCGTCGGTGACGAGTTCCGCCGGCCCGAAGCGGTCGAGTTCGTCCTGTACGGTGGGTCGGTCCCCGCTCGTCACCCGGAACTCGCCGGTCGAGACGTCCACGAACGCGACGGCCCAGCGTTCCCCGGGCCCGTCGCCGCCCGCCCCGCGGACGACACAGGCGACGTAGGTGTTGCCGGTGCCGAGCAGTTCGTCCTCGACGACGGTGCCGGGCGTGACGACGCGTGTCACCGCCCGGTCGACCAGCCCCGAGGCCTCCTCGGGGTCCTCGACCTGATCGGCGATGGCGACGCGGTAGCCAGCCTCCAGCAGCGTCTCGACGTAGGGGGCCGCGTTGTCGATGGGGACGCCCGCCATCGGGTAGGTGCCCGTCGAGTCCTCCCGCTTGGTGAGCGTTATCTCGCAGGTGCGGGCGGCCGCCTCCGCGGCCTCGCAGAACAGCTCGTAGAAGTCCCCGACCTGGAAGAGCACGAGCGCGTCGTCGTACTGTTCGGTCAACTCGAAGTACTGCGACAGCATCGGCGTGAGCTCCTCGCGGCGCTCCGCCATCTTCGCCGGCGGCCCCGTCGCCTCCATATCCGAACCGGGGTGGGGAACTACTTCAACCGTGGGAATCCCGCGGACGGCGACCCGTCCGGTGGGGTCGCCCGGACCGATAGGGCGCCGTGACTGTCTTTCGATACTTTCGTTTCCCTGCCATGGTTGGGCCGACTTATATAGGTGACCACGACACACGTGCGAGTGATTCGCAAGGATGTCCGACTCACAGGCACGGACCGCACGGGAGGAATGGGGGAGCCGATTCGGGTTCCTGATGGCGATGCTGGGGGCGATGGTCGGCGCGGGGAACATCTGGCGCATGCCGTTCACGACGGGCGAGAACGGCGGCGGCGCGTTCCTCCTCGCGTACATCCTGCTCTTGTACGTCATCGCGGTGCCCGGGCTCATGGCCGAGACGATGATCGGCCGGTACACGAACAACGGCGTCATCGGGACGTTCAAGCAGGTCTTCGGGTCGCGGCGGGCACAGGGTCTCGGCCTCGTCGTCATCATCGTCAACGTGGCGCTGATGTCGTACTACGCGCCCATCATCGGGTGGGCGCTGTACTACGCCGGCCACTCGCTGCTCTTTACGTTCACGCAGCCGGGGTTCCAGCCCCAGGCGTTCTGGGACTCGTTCATCAACAACCCGATGCTGGTCATCGGGATGCACACGCTCACGATGGTGAGTCTCGCGGGCGTCCTCGTCTTCGGCATCCGCCGGGGCATCGAACGCGTCGTCAAGTGGATGATTCCCCTGCTCGTCGTCGCACTGCTGGCCGTCGCCGTCCGCGGCGTCACCCTCCCGGGCGGGATGGAGGGGGTGGCGTTCGTCTTCACGCCCGACTGGGAGTTCCTCACCCGCGGGTCGACGTGGGTGGCCGCGCTCAGCCAGGCGCTGTTCTCGACGGGGCTCGGCTGGGGGATCGCGCTCACCTACGGGAGCTACCTGGGCCGGTACGACGACGTCCCCCTCGGGGGCGGCCTGTTCACGGCCATCGGGAACACGAGCATCGGCGTCCTCGCCGTCTTCGCCACGTTCCCCGTCGTCTTCGCGTTCGGCCTCGAACCGAGCGCCGGGTCGAACCTCCTGTTCATCTCGCTGGCGGAGGTGTTCCCCGAACTCATCGGCGGGGGTCTCTGGGCGGTCGTCTTCTTCGTCTCCTTCTTCTTCGCGACGTTCACCTCAGGTCTCGGCATCACCGAGGTGGGCATCACCACCGTCTCCGAGGAGACGCGCCTCTCGCGGACCGGCTCCGTCCTCGCCGTCTGTGGCGTCATCTGGCTGCTCGGCCTGCCGAGCGCCTACTCCTCGACGTTCCTCGGGCAGATGGACTTCATGTTCGGGAGCTTCGGCCTCCCGCTGGCGACGCTGTCTATCATCGCCCTCGTCGCGTGGAAGTTCGGCCCCGAGCGCGCCCGGGTCATCGACCTGAACCGCAACGCCGGCATCTACGTCGGGTCGTGGTGGAACCCGGTCGTGAAGTACGCCATCCCGGTCGTGATGGTGTTCATCATCGGCTACGGCGTCGTCACGAGCATCGGGACGGAGAACCAGACGCTCATGCTGACCGGCGTGGGCCTCATGGCCGCGCTGGTCGCCGTCAGCGTCGCCGTCATGAGCATCGTCGGGGAGGACGCCGAGACCACGCCGGACGCGGCCGACCCCGAGGCCGCCGCGCGGGGGGGTGACTGAGATGGCGCTCTCCACCGTCGCGTGGGTGTCGATGCTCGTCACGCTCCTCGTCGTCCCCGGCGTCGCCACCGCCGCGCTCGTCCGATCGCTGCGCTCGGAGGAGCGCAAGCTGGACCTCCTCCGAAAGCAGGACAACATCGACAGCTACTCGCCGCGCGCGCTGGCCGACCTCCGCGAGTGGATTCGGGCCAACCCCGAGGACCCCTACGCGCCGGTCGCTCGGGAGCGGTACAACGAGTGTGTCCGCTCGCTCCGGGAGATAGAGGAGCCGTACTACGACTGGTCCGAGGAGGAGATACGCGACCTGGAGACCCTCTGACTACGGCGAGTAGGTCCCCGTCAACGTCGTCTCCTCTACGACGTGGCCCGTCGCCGCCGAGACGAGGCCGTCGACGTCCGTCGACGGGGGGAGGTCGAGCGTCGAGTCGAGGGCGAACAGCCTGAACCGGTAGGTGTGTTCGCGATTCGGCGGGTTCGGGCCGCCGTACCCCCGCGAGCCGTAGTCGTTCGTCCCCTCCTCGGCGCCGGTCCGCGCGGCGTTCCAGCCGTCCGGTATCTCGCCGACGTCGGGCGAGACGTTCCAGACGACCCAGTGGTCCCACACCTTCCCCGCAGGTCCCATCGCATCGGGGTCATCGACCACCAGCGCGAGGCTCCCGGTCCCCTCGGGGACCCCCTCGATTACGAGCGGCGGGTTGACGTTCCGCTTCCGGTAGCCGTACTGTCGGGGAATCGCCGTCCCGTCGTCGAACGCCGGACTGGTGAGCCTGAGTACCATACCCCTCGTACCACCCGGACCGCCGAAAGCCCCGACCGATGCAGTTCGGGTCTACCGGTCGTCGGTGGTCGAACCGTCGTCGGCCGAACCGTCGTCGTCGGTCGACCCGCCGTCCCCGGGGAACCCGTCGTCGGGCAGTTCGAACGGTTCGGGCTGGCTGCCGTCGGCGTCCGTAAAGCCGTACTCGCGGGCGAGGTCGCCCACCCGGAGCGTCCGGCCCGTCTTCGCCATCACGTCGGGGTCACCCGAGAGCGCGACGACGGCCCGCCCGACGTAGGCCGTCGACTCCGTCCGCGCCAGTTCCGCCTCGGGGAGGTCCGCAGCGAGCACTGCCTCCGTGCGCATGAACCCCGGCGCGAGGGCGACCACCGCGACTCCCCGCCCGTGGAGGTCGCGGGCCATCCCGTGGGCCATGCGGTTGACGGCGGCCTTCGCCGTGTCGTAGGGGACGCTCCCGAGGTAGCGGTCGCGGTCCCACGCGGTCGTGTTCACGACGAGACCCCCCGATTCGAGCAGGGGGACGGCGTGACGGCTGGCGACGTAGTGGGCGCGGACGCCCGCATCGAGCATCCGGTCGAAGCGCGCGAGGGGTTGCTCCCAGAACGGCGCGTCGAAGGTCTCGTCGTGGTCCTCGTAGCCACCCCAGACGTTGTTGACGAGGACGTCCAGTCGGCCCCGCTCGTCGGCGATGCGGTCGAGCAGCGCGCGCACCTGCCCGTCGTCGGTGTGGTCACACCGAACCGGAACCCCCTCGCCGCCCCGGTCGGTCACGAGGGCGGCCGTCTCCCCGACGGTCCCCCCGAGGTCCTCGCGGGTGGTCGCGCCCGCGACGCTGCGTCCGGTGACGTACACTGTCGCGCCCGTCGCGCCGAGTTCGGCGGCGATACCGCGGCCCGCGCCGCGACTGGCCCCCGTGACGAGGGCGACGGTCCCCGAGCGGTCCACGGCGGTCGGTCGGTCCGTCCCGTCCGGTCGGTCCGTCATGCCCCACGGTGGTCGTTGCGGAGCGTAAGCGTGCCGGCGCGTCGGCGTGCCGACGGGGTGGGGCGACCGACGGGAAGCCGACCGACCGGCGGGTGGCTTACTCGGAACTCACAAACCCGTTAAGTATTTGCATGAGATACAGTCCACATGAACGGACCGAGGGGGTGGACGCGGGGCGACGACCGTCGAGCCGACGAGCCGTCGCGACCCGCGGGCGATGCGCCGCCGTGAGTTCCTCCTCGGGACGGGCCTGCTGGGGACGCTCGGCTCCGCCGGCGTCGCCGCCACGCTCACCGGGGACATCGACATCCGCTGGTGGGCCACCGAGCGCGCCGCACGGTACCCCGACCTCCACGACCGGGTCGGGGGCTATCTCCGGGCGTGTTTCGGCGCGCTCTCGTCGTCCGTCTCCGTCACCTACGGGGGAACCGTCTCCTTCTACACGGAGAACGCCTACGAGCTCGTCGTCGACGGGGTGTGGCCGCGCTACCTCGTCTCGGGAACCGCCAGCGGGCAGGTCACCCCGGTGGACGACGTCAACCTGCTCGTGACCGACAGCTCGATGCGGCTCGCGCCGACGGGCGCCGGGGTGCCCTACGTCGCGGCCGTCGGCGGCGCACGCCAGATAGCGCGGGCGCCCCCCGCGGAGTCCGTCGGGGCCGTCGTCCCCGACACCCTCCCGCTTCGGACGGTCCAGATTCTCCTCCACGAGTGCGGCCACGCCCTTGGCCTCCAGCACGACCACGGCACCGTCCGCCTCGCCGAGACGGAACCGGGGACGGCCGCGGTCGTCAGCCCGATGGTCAGCGGCTACGCGTGGGCGACGGGGCTGGACGAGCGCCGGCACTTCACCTTCGAGACGAACCGCTGTGGTCACCCCTACCCGTCGGTGGCCGGGAGGCTTCCGCGGCTCCGCCTGCGCTTCGACGAGTGCGAACGGCGGGGTATCTCCCGATTCCGGCTCCCCTCGTTCCCGACCGCGCCCGTCTCGGAGCTATCGGTCGACGGCCTGCTGTCGGACCGACCGACCTGCGGGACGTGTGCGCTCGCGGCCGGGGGACAGGAGTACTGACGGGAACGGCGAGGACGGAGACGGGACGCGCGACGGGGACGAGACGGCCGACCGGCCTACTCGACGGTGACGCTCTTCGCGAGGTTGCGCGGCTTGTCGATGGGTCGACCGAGGTGGGCGGCGGCGTAGTACGCGACGAGCTGGAGCTGGACGTTCGCGAGCACCGCGGCAGTCTGGGGACTGCTCTCGGGGATCTCGAGGACGTGGTCCGCGTAGCGGGCCACGTCGGATTTCCCGTCGGTGACCGCCACGACGGGGGCGTCGCGCGCCTCGACCTCCTTGACGTTCCCGATGGTCTTGCGCGCCTGCTCGCCGTCGCCGGTGACGAGCGCGAAGACGGGCGTGTTCTCGGTGACGAGCGCCAGCGGGCCGTGTTTCAGTT
>CAYYSW010000002.1:18480-28853 GCA_964474395.1 uncultured Halobacteriales archaeon | reverse complement strand
CGAGGCGTACGAGGCGGCCGCCGACGGCGTCCGCGCGCTGGTCGAGGCGAACCCGAACGCGGACTTCACGCTCGCCCACTGGCGGTGGCCGGCGAGCGCCCTCGACTGGGTACCCGACGCCGTCGAACTGCGACCGCTCGGGGACCGCGGGGACTGACTACCCTCCCCCTCACCCCTCGACGACCACGTCGACGCCGTTCGGTTCGTAGGCGTTCGCCGCGTAGCCCCCCTCGTTCCACGGGTACTCGCCGTCCTCTACCGCCGTCTCCCAGTCCTCCGGGTCCGAGATGGTCGGCGGCTGGGTGCGCCCGCGTTCGTCCGTCGCCCGCGAGTAGAGCGTGTACTCGCCGGGGTCGGGCCGCCACGTGTACCTGAAGAGCCGCCACGCGCAGTCGTAGTCGGGGCCGAACAGCGAGGCGTCGTCCCACGTCTCGCCGCCGTCCGCCGAGATCTCCACCGCCGCCGGCCGGTCGTCGCCGGCCCACGCGACGCCCAGCACCTCGACGGTGTCCCCGTTCGGCGTCACGCTCTCCTCGCCGGAGGGCGACCCGACGAGGGACATCACGTTCTGGTCGAACGTGTAGGGGTGGTCGACCTCGTCCGACTCCAGTTGCGCCCACGTGTCCGGGTCCTCCACGGTGTCGTGTTCCTCGGGGGTGACGCCCTCGGGGTGGATGCGGTAGGCCTCCTGCTGCCAGAAGGCGTGCGTTCCGGGCCGGTCGAGCGACCCCTCCCGGACCATCCCGTCGGTGACGCGCAGCTCCTCGACCCACTTCACGCTGTTCACGCCGTACCACCCCGGCACGACCACCCGGACGGGGAAGCCGTGTTCCTCGGGGAGCGCCTCGCCGTTCATCCCGTAGGCGAGCAGGCAGTCGTCCATGGCCTTCCCCAGCGGGACCGAGCGGGCGAAGACGTCGTCCTCCGGGGAGTCGCCGCCGACGGCCGTCAGCCAGCGACTGCCCGCCTCCTCGACGCCGACGCGCCGGAGGACGGAGCTGAGGGGCGTCCCGACCCAGAAGGCGGTCCCGGCGGCGTCACAGCCCCACTGGACGCTGCTCGTCTCGGGGACGTGCTGCCCGCGGTTGTTGCCCGCACACTCCATCGTGTGGGCGACGGCGACGGTGGGGAACTCCTCTCTGATGTCCTCCATCGACAGGGTGCGGTCGCCCTCCGGCCCCGACACCGAGACGGTCCACGAGTCGGCGTCGATTTCGGGTACCAGGTTCCGGTGACAGACGAAGTGCTCGCCGACGGGGGTGAGCCAGTTCGCGAACGTGTCGCGGCTCGCCGCCCCGACGACGGTGTAGCGGCCGTCCTCGTCGCGGACGGGGGCGACGCCGCCTTTCCGCTCGACGATGGCGCGTATCTCCTCCTCCCGGCCCGGCAGTCGCCCGCCGTCGGGGTCGCTGGTATCGCTCATGCGCCACGATAGCACGCCTCCGTGAAGTCAGTTCGGGCGGTCCGAGAACGCCCGGCCACAGCCGGGACAGGTCGGGACAGACTCCACGACGGCCTCGTCACACAGGCTACAGCGATACCGGTCGCCGTGTTCCCGGAGCGTGGCGCGCTCGGCCGCCGTCCCGGGGTCGTCGTCGTAGAACACCGCCCGGTGGCGGTCCCCCGCGCGCCCGCTGTAGAACTCGGAGTGCCCACACGCGGTGCACTTGACGACGGTGAAGCGCTCGTAGGTCCCCCCGCCGAGTAGCTCGGGACCGTCCATCGGCGCGGGCAGGCCGCCGACGCAGGCCGCTCGACGGCCACATTTCGGACAGCCGCCCCCGGTGTCGGTCTCGTCGGTCTCGCCTTCGCCGGGGCCCGAGTTGGTCACGCCGACGATACGGGCGGGAGCGTCATCAATGCCGGGGCGGTCAGCCGGCGGCGGACGCCCTCAGTCCCAGCCGGGTTCGAAGGGGCCGCGCCAGCGCGAGCCGTCCTGTTCGGCCACGAGGACGACGTGTTCGGGGTGGGACCCGACGTCCTCGCGGCACGCGACGGCGTACTCCCGGTCGTCGAGGACGGCCTCGATGACCGGGCGGTCGGCGCCGTAGTGGCCGTGGACCTCCACGACGATGACGCGGGGGACCTGTTCGAGCCCCCAGACGAGCGCCGTCTCCGCCCCCTCGCAGTCGAGGACGAGGACGTCGCAGGTGGGCAGTTCCGTCGCGCCCAGCACGCGGCCGTCGTTGGCCGGGCCGTGGACGCGTTCGGGCGTGCCGACGAGGGCGTGTTCGACCGAGACCCGGCCTGTCGTCCCGTTCAGGTCGTGGGCCGCCCGGCAGCGCTCGGCGGCCCCGGGGGTCGGGGTGAACACCGAGACGCGGCCCCCCGTGGCGGCCCGGGCGGCGACGACGGACGCGACACGGCAGGCGTCGCCCGCCACGACCACCCTGTCGTCGGGGCGGACGAGCGGCCGGAGGGGGTCGACCAATCCGGCCTTGTAGTCGGCGTCGTCCCGGTCGAACAGCGAGTCGGCGGGGACCGCGACCCCGTTTCTCGTCCGCACCCGCCCGGGGAGGACCGTCCCGACGGTCCGCCGGTACAGTCCCTGAATCGTGAGAGCCATCCGATACCCGGTTGGCGGTGCGCCACCGGGTCCGTACCGGGTACCATAGTAGCCGCCGGGGCGCGACCGGGGGAACCATCCTTCGTTCCATCCCCGGGGCCGAACCTCACACCTATTTGAACCGGGGGACGATAGCTCCTAGCATGATTCACGACGAGGGGTCACTGCTGACCATCGACCTCGGCGAGCGGACCGCCGGGGAGTCGGACATCGACGACGTGCTCGAGACCTACATCGGCGGCCGCGGTGTCGCGACGCGGCTCGCCCACGAGCGGGTCCCGTTCGACGCCGACCCCTTCGGCCCCGAGAACCGCCTCTACTTCACGACCGGCCCGCTCCAGACCTCGCAGACGAGTTTCACCGGCCGGACGAACGCGACGGCGGTGTCGCCGCTGACGGGCGGCCTGTTGTCGAGCAACGCCGGCGGGTTCGTCTCGCGCAACCTGAAGGGCACCGGCCACGCCGCCGTGGAACTCGTCGGCGAGTCCGAGGAACTGGTGGGCGTCCACGTCACCGACGAGGGCGTGGAGTTCGAGGCCGTCCCCGACCTCGAAGGGGCGCTCACCTCCGAGGTCACCGAGCACGTCCGGGAGACGCGCGACCTCGACAGCGAGAACGTCGTCTGCATCGGCCCCGCCGGCGAGAACCTGGTGCGCTTCGCCTGCCTGATGACCACCGAGACGCGGGCGTTCGGCCGGGGCGGGCTCGGGGCCGTCCTCGGCGCGAAGAACGTCAAGTTCCTCACCTTCGAGGGCGACAGCGCGCCGGACCTCGAACTCCCCGGCGACGGCGCCTCGCTCCACCGCGACGCCGCCACCTCCGACAGCGTGATGAAGCGACAGGGGACGACGAGCGTCACCGAACTCGCCAACGAGGTGGGGGCGCTCCCGACGAGGTACTTCGCCGAGACCAGCTTTGAAGCCGCCGCGAACATCGGCGGTGACGCCGTCGAGGCCAAGAAGTACAAGAAGGGGACCTGCTCGCAGTGTGCGTTCGCGTGCAAACTCCCGACGCGCGACGAGGAGCGGGGCATCGAGACGGAGGGGCCGGAGTACGAGACGGTGATGTCCTTCGGGTCGAACGCCGGCGTCGACGACATCGTGGACGTGATGCAGTCCAACGAACTGTGCGACGAGTTCGGGATGGACACCATCTCCTGTGGCGATACGGTGTCGGCCTATCTCGCCGCGGAGGGCGAGTTCGGCAACGTGGACCTCATCACCGAGACCATCCGGAAAATCGCCCACCGGGAGGGCGACGGGGACCTGCTGGCGGAGGGCGTTCACCGCGCCCACGAGCAACTGGGCGTCGAGGACTGGTCGGTCAAGGGCATGGAGTTCTCCGCCCACGACGGCCGCACGCTCAACGGGCAGGGGCTCGGCTTCGCCGTCGCCAACCGCGGCGCCGACCACATGTACAGCACCTTCTACGCCTACGAGTACCCGCTGGTCGCCCCCGACGAGGCGTTCGACGCCACCGGGCTGGAGGGCAAGCCCGAGAAGCTCGTCGAGATAGAGAACAAGCGCGCGCTGGAGGACTGCGGCGTGCTCTGTCGGTTCTCCCGGGGCGAGATGTCCGAGGCACGGTTCGAGGAGTTCTTCGGCGCGGACTTCGCGGACCTGCTCGACGTGGGCGCGCGGGTGGTGGAACTCGAACGGCACTTCAACAACGAACGGGGCTTCGACCGGGACGACGACACCCTCCCCTACGACCTGCCGGACTTCGAGGCCGCGCTCGACGAGTACTACGAACTGCGGGGATGGGACGACGACGGCACCGTCCCCGAGTCGCGCTTCGAGGACTCGGGACGGGCGCCCGCGGACGACTGAGCGGGCGGCGGGAGCACCCGCTCCGCTCGGGGGTCGGAGGTCGGTGTCGAAAAGCGGGGGTTCACGCCGATCGGACGGGACTACGCCGGCTTCTTCGCGTCCTTCATCAGGCCGCGGACGTCCTTCGCCGACATGTCCATGTGGTGTTTCCCCTTGGCGTGCTTGCGGACCATGTCGACGATCTCGTTCTCGTCGCTCGACTGTACCGAGAAGTCACAGTCCATGCCGGCTTCCTGACAGCTCACGTACTTGGTCATCGTCTGATACCGCTTCCGATAGGACGTGGACGGGCATAACGGCGTGCCGTCACAGTTCGGGTCGGCGCGAAAGGCAAGACAGTTCCCCGTCGACCGGCGAGAGACGCCAATGACCGACTACTTCGAGGTCCACGAGCGCGACGGGGCCGCCCGACTGGGCGAGCTCCGCCTCGCGGACCCGCTCCGGACGCCCGCCCTCGGCGACGACGTCCTCGTCGACGCGGGCAGCCTCTGGCCCGAGGAGCGCGAGGCCCCCGAGGGCGACGAGTCGAAACTGACCGTCCTGCCACACCGCGCGTTCCCCGGCGGCACCGCCGACGAGGTGGCCGAGGCCTTCGCCGTCGACTACGACGACGTGGAGTTCCCGAGCGCCGCCGTCGTCTCGCCGACGACCGCCGACGACTACGGCGCCGACGCGTACGTCCTCTCGAACGCCCCCGGCCTCGTCGGCCACGCCGAGGCGTTCGTCGAGGCCGTCGTCGACGTCCGGGGGACCGTCCCGCCGGACACCGCCCTCGTCATGTCCGGCGTCGCCACCCCCGCCAACGTCGCCACCCTCGCGTACGCCGGCGTGGACCTCGTGGACTCGAACAGGGCGTACGTCCGCGGGCTGGAGGGGTTCTATCAGACGAACGACGGCGAGGGCTTCCTGGAGGACCTGGAGGAACTGCCGTGTGCCTGTGAGGCCTGCCGCGTCCCCCGTTCGGAGTTCACCCGCGAGGACTGTGCGGCGCACAACGTCAACGCCCTCCGCGCGGAACTCGCCCGCGTCAGAGAGCGCATCCGGGCGGGTCGCCTCCGGGACTACATCGAGGGGCAGGCCCGCCACGGGGCGTGGCTGACGGCGACGTTCCGCCGCCTCGACCAGCAGTACGGCTATCTGGAGGAACGCACGCCGCTCCAGCGCCGGGACGAACTGCTGGCCGCGAGCGACGACTCCCTGCGCCGCGTGGAGATACAGCGCTTCGCCGACCGCGTCACCTCGGACTACCGGAACCGCTTCGACCGGCCGCTCGTCCTCGTGCCGTGTTCCGCCCGGAAACCCTACAGCGAGTCACAGAGCCACGCCCAGTTCCACCGGACCATCGAGTACCGCGCCCACAAGGTGTCGATGACCTCGCCCATCGGCGTCGTCCCGCAGGAACTCGAACTCACCTACCCCGCCCAACACTACGACTCGGTGGTGACGGGCCGGTGGAGCGAGACCGAAATCGAGTTCGTGGCGAACGTGCTCGCACGTTACCTCGAGAACACCGACTACCCCCGCCACATCGCACACCTCCCGCCGGGGGGCTACACGGACATCGTCGAACGCGCCGCCGAGCGCGCGGGCGTGGCGTTCGAGTACACCGTCGACGACCACCCGACGACAGACGAATCGCTGGCCGCCCTCGACGCCACGCTGGAGGGCGAGGACCGCTATCTCAAGCGCGAGCGCGAGCACAATACGGTCCGCGCCATCGCTGACTACCAGTTCGGCGAGGGCGCTGGCGACGAGTTCTTCGACCACATCAACACCGGCGGGCGCTACCCCTCACTCAGAGTACACAGCGAGGGCGACCAGTTGGCGACGCTCGTCCCCCAGTACGGCACGCTCTCGCTGACCCTCGACGGCGCGCGCCGCTGGCAGGAGAGCGCCACGCCGACGAAGGTAGTGGAAATCGACGGGTTCGTCCCGCAGGGCAGCGTCCTCGCGCCCGGCATCCTCGACGCCGACGACTCCATCCGGCAGGGCGACGAGGTGGTCGTCGAGGGGCCGAAGGCCTACGCCGTCGGCCGCGCGGACATGCACGGGGCGGAGATGGTCCGGTCGACCCGCGGTATCGCCGTCGACGTGCGCCACGTCGAGGAGCGGTAGGGGGCGGGAAAGGCGGCGACGTGAGACGGCAGGGAACAGTTTTTAGCCGCCTCTAATCCTACCGGGGAGTAAGAATGTCGAGAGCGACCGCGTCGCTCGGTGACCCGAGATGACGCCCCTCCCGCTTCAGGACGCGGGCCTGCAGGCGCTCATCGAGCAGTACGCCGGCTACGGGCCGCTGCTCGCCTCCTTCCTCGTCAACCTGCTCGCGACGTTCGGCGACAAGGGGCAGCTGGTGGTCGTCACGCTGGCCTCGCGCTACGACGCGCGGAAGGTGTTCGCGGGGTCGATGGCGGCCTTCGGCCTCTGGAGCGCCCTCGAGGTGCTGTTCGGGCAGGCGCTGCTGGCGGCCGTCCCGGGGAGCCTCGTCACCCTGCTGACGGGCGGCCTGTTCCTCCTGTTCGGCCTCTGGACGGCGAAGAGCGTCCTCGACCGGATGCGCGTGGACCGCGAGGAGTCGTCGGGGCTGGCACTCGGCGACGGCGGGCTCGACGCCGGCATCACGGGCCGCCTGCTGCCCGGGTTCGTCCTCGAACGGATGGGCGCCTACGGCGGCGTGTTGACCTCGTTCGTCTTCATCATGCTCGCGGAGTTCGGCGACAAGACCCAGCTGTTGACCATCAACCTCTCTATCGTCTACCCGGACGCGCCCGTCTCGGTGTTCCTCGGCGTGATGGCGGCACTCGGTCTCCGGACGGGTATCGACGCCGTCATCGGCGAACGGGTGGAGCGCTACCTCCCGACGCGGCTCATCGAGGCGGCGGCGGCCGTCGTCTTCCTCGCGTTCGGGCTGCTGGTCCTCGGGGTCATCCCCGCGTGGGCCCTCTTCGCGACCCTCGTCGGCGTCGTCACCGGCCTGGTCGGCTGGGTCCTCCGCGACCGCCTCGCCATATCGAGCCCGGCGTAGCTTCTTGGTCCGTCGCCACACACCTCCCGCATGGTCGAGACTGGCGACGCGGCACCCGAGTTCACGGTACCGATGTCGACACCCGAGGCGGCGGCGGGCAGGCGCGGGTCGTACACCAGCGCCGACGTCGAGGCGTTCACGCTGGCGGACGCGCTGGCGGAGGGGCCGGTCGCGCTGGCGTTCTTCCCGGGCGTGTTCTCGCGGACCTGCACCGAGGAGCTCTGCGAGATGCGCGACTGGCGCGAGGAGCTGACGGCCCTCGACGCAGCGGTGTACGGCGTGAGCGTGGACCCGCCGTTCCCGCAACTGGCGTTCATCGACGAGTACGATCTCTCCTATCCGTTGCTCTCGGCGTTCAACAGCAGCGTCGCCGCCGACTACGGCGTGCGCCGCGAGGAGGGGCTCCTCCGGGGCGTCACCGAACGCGCGGTGTTCGTCATCGAGCCGTCGGGGACGGTCGTCTACGACTGGCTGGTGACCGAACCGCAGGTGTTCCCGGACCTCGACGCCATCGGGGACGCCCTCGCGGACGCGACCTGAGGCAGGAGCGACGCACCTTTGAGCGTCGCCCCGTCACACCCACGCATGGACGAGGTCTCACTCGGCGTTCCCCAGCCCATCATCGACTCGCTTCCCGAGGACGGCACCGCGAGCGCACAGGACATGCAGCGGGCCGTCGAGGGGCTCGAATCCCGGCTCAACCGCGCCATCCGCGGGGCGGACGACGACGCGGAGGCCGCCGGGTTCGCCCTCGAGGTCATCGACCACCTGGAGAACCGCGCCGAGAAATACGACTCGTTCGTCCCGGAACTGCGCGCGTGGGGCCAGTCGCCCATCTACGCCATCGCGTGGCGCAACCTGCAGGCCGACCTCATCGAGCAGCTGTACGAACACGAGGGGCTCGCGGGGCGACTCGACCGGGAGCGCAACGCCCGGATGGTCGAGGACGGCATCCGCCTGAGCGACATGTACGACGACGACGAGTGACGGCACCGACGACCGTTGCGGGTTCGCCCGCCGGTGTCGCGGGGTACAGCCTTATGCGTGCGACGACACTACTCGTGAGCACCAGATGACCGACCACGCGCGGACCGCGGTGCTCCGGGTCGACCTCTCGACGGGACGCGTCGGCCGGGAGCCGGTGCCCGAGTCGTGGCGACGCGACTACCTCGGGGGGAAGGGCCTCGGCGCGCGCTACCTCTACGAAGACCTCGATCCGGGGACCGACCCCCTCGGGCCGGGGAACCTGCTCGCGTTCATGCTCGGCCCGCTGTCGGGCTACCTCCCCGGCGAGACGCGCTACGCCGCCGTCACCAAGTCGCCGCTGACGGGCGCGTTCCTCGACTCCTACAGCGGCGGCTCCTTCCCGGGCGCCCTCGCCGGCGCGCTCGACGACTGCCTCGGCGTGCTGGTCACGGGCGCCAGCGACGAACCGGTCGTCCTCGTTGTCGAGAGCGAGGCCGCCGGCTCGGGTGGCGAGGCCCACCTCGAACCCGCCGAGACGTGGGGGATGGACGTCGCGGTCACCTGCGACGCGTACGACGGCGCGGTGGCCTGCATCGGCCCCGCCGGCGAGGCGGGCGTCGGCTACGCGACCATCGCCTCGGACCGCGGCGACCACCACGCCGGCCGGGGCGGGGCGGGCGCGGTGATGGGCGCGAAGCGCCTGAAGGCCGTCGTCGTCCGCGGCGACCCTCCCGAGGGGCTCGACGAGTTGCGCGAGAGCTACGAGCGGGCGTACGGCGACTCCGATACGGGCCGCTGGCAGGCCGCCGGCGCGACCCTGGAGAGCATCGACTTCGCCAACGAGGTGGGCGCGCTCGCGACCCGCGGCTGGCAGGAGAGCGCCTTCGAGGGCGCCGACGGTATCGGCGTCGAGGCCGCCCGCGAGGCCGCCGAGGGTCGCGAACACGACGACGAGGACCTCCCCGGCGGGTTCCGCGTCGGGACCGACGACGACGGGGGGAGCGTCCCGCGAGGGGCGACCCCGATGAGCCTCGGTGCCGGCCTCGGCATCGACGAGTTCGACGCCGTCGCGGAGCTCGGCGGGGTCTGTGACCGCCTCGGGCTGGACGTCATCAGCGCCGGGAGCGCCGTCGCGTGGGCCATCCGCGCGAGCGAGGCCGGCCTGCTCGACCGCGACCTCGCCTTCGGCGACCCGGCGGGCGCCCGAGCGCTCATCGAGGAGATAGCGACGCGCTCGACGCCGCTGGGCGACGCCCTCGCGGACGGCGTGGCCGCCGCCGCCGACCGCTTCGGCGGCGAGGCGTTCGTCCCGACGGTGAAGGCGATGGAGCTCCCCGCCTACGACCCGCGGGAGGCGCCGGCGATGGCGCTCGCCTACGCCACCAGCGACCGAGGGGGCTGTCACCGCCGCGCCCGCCCCATCGAGGAGGAGGCCTTCGACGGCGAGGCGTGGACCGCCACCGACCGCGTGCGCGCTGTCGTCGCCGCCCAGACCGCCCGCTCGACGCTCTGGAGCCTCGTCGTCGACGACTTCGTCGGCGAGTCGCTGTCGGACCTCGGTGCGGAGTGGCTCTCGGCCGTCGGGCTGGAGTACGACGCCGCCGACCTCGTGACCGTCGGCGAGCGGATCTGGACGCTCGTGCGCCTGTTCAACGCCCGCGAGGGGTTCGACCGGGCCGATGACCGCCTGCCCGACCCGCTGACCGACGCCGACGGGACGGGAACGGGCCTCGACCCCGACGCCTTCGAACGACTGCTCGACGCCTACTACGCGGCCCGCGGGTGGGGGCCGAACGGCCTGCCGACCCGGCGGACGCTCACGCGCCTCGGGCTGGCGGACGTCGCGGACGCCCGGACACCGCTCGACGACCGGCAGGCGACCGGCCACCCGGAGACAGCAGATGACTGATTCCATCGACCTCGACGACATCGACGTACAGGACGACGCCGACGAGACACCGGCGCGCAACCGCGGCGACTGGTTCTGGCG
>CAYYSW010000002.1:313-18380 GCA_964474395.1 uncultured Halobacteriales archaeon | reverse complement strand
CCGGACCCGGACCGGGACCGGGACTCATCCACAGAGGACGGCGAGGCCGAGGCCGAGACCACCCGGAGCGGCGGGGCCGCGGGCGGCCCCATCCCCCGGGTCCCCCGGGAGAACGAGGACCGGCCGGTGGGCATCCCGATGAAACAGGGCGGGGCGGGCGGCGCGGACGCGAGGCGCGCCGGCGACCGCGAGCGCGACCGGACACTGAGCGCCGAGTCGGAGGGCGACACGGGGACCCCCGAGGCGTCGGGCCCCCACGGCGGCGGCGTCGACGACATGACCACCGCGTTCACCTACGGGGCGCTCGGCCGGTTGAAGCACCTCCAGACGGCGCTCGCGGACGCGAACGGCTGGTCGGACTGGATCGGCATCGTCGGCGACGTGCCCGCCCACGTCATCACCACCTTCCAGCGCGAGAACGGCGTGGACGCCGACTTCTTCAACGGCGCCGGCGCGGGGCCGGCCGAACGCCTCGCGGATATCGACCGCTCCTCGATGTTCTTCGCCGAGCGGATGGTCGTCATCGGCCTGCCCGGCGAGGAGTGGTTCGCGGAGGAGGCCGGCTGGGAGTTCGTCCCGCTCGAGACGGCCGCCGAGGGCGCCGGGTGGGAACTGCGGGACGGCGGGGACGACGGGGACGACGGGACGGTCTGAGCGGGGGCAACCACTTTACCGGAGGCCCGAGATGTGGGGCGATAGGAGACAACCATGAGCATCAAGACTGCCGTCAGCGACAACGGGATGCGGGTCATCCCGTTTCTCATCCTGCTGACCATCGCGTGGCTGGGCCTGACGACGCTCGACGTCTGGAACTCGATGGAGCCGTTCACCGGGTTCACCGACCAGTACGTCGGACACGCCGCGATTTCGGGGTACATCGGCATCGCCGTCCTCCTCGTGACGGTGCTGGTGACGGTCTACCTCTACAGCGAGGCCGGCGCGACGGAGCCGGGCCCACAGGAGTTTCCGCCCCGATAGATGTACTACGAGTGTGCCGACTGCGGACAGATGACGACGTTCGCGGACGTCGAGCGCTCGTCGGTGGTCCGGCCCTGCCCGGTCTGCGAGGAGCGCACGCGCTGGACGACGGCCTTCGAGGGCGAGGGGGTGTCCTTTTGATATCCTTCACCCCCTCCGAGCGGTTCTACGAGGCCGCCGACGACTGGGCCGACAGCCGACTGATGGAGCCCGAGGAGGCCCTCGAGGTGAAAGCCGAGCAGGCGCTGCTGGAGATAGAGAACCTCGTCTCGGGCGCCCACGAGGTGACCTTCGAGGTGAGCGAGGACGGCGAAACGGTCCGCCTCGACCCCTCCCCGGCGCTAGAGACCTTTCTCGAAGAACGGGCCGCGGAGGCGGGCCTCGACCCGAGCGCGCTGCTCCGCCTGTACGTCGACCTGTTCGCGCGCGTCTTCCTCGACGAGAACGAGGGACAGGGCGGGCGCCCCCCGAACGCCCCGCCGGAGTGACGACCGCTCGCCGGGACAACGGCTAAGGGGCCGGGTGCGGTAGCCGGGGACATGACGATCCGTGACAGCGGCTGGAAGCCGAAGGGCGCGATGCGGTCGTACGGCGGCTTCGAGGTCTGGGACTACGACCACGGCCCCCACGAGGTGAACAGCGGCGAGAAGAACCCCGAGTGGTTCGACGAGGAACTCCGCGAGGCCGCCGAGGACGCCGACGAGAAGGCGGACGACGGCGAGAACGCGGACGACGGCGAAAACGAGTAAGCGAACGACCAAGCGACGGGCGAGTTCGCGCGGTCTGGTTCTCCATCCCCGCTACGTGCGGGCCATCTGCGAGGCGACGATGTCGTCCTCGAACTCGACGACGCCGGCGAGCACCTGCGCCGCCGCGCGGTAGAACGGCTCGTCCGTGTTCTCGAGGACGTCCGCGGCGAGGTCGTCGACCCACTGCCCGAGGTGTTCGTCGAGGAAGACCCGCTCGTAGCCGAAGGCCTCCTCGTGGCCCCGTCGCTGGAGCGTGATGAGGTGACGCAGGAAGGCGAGTTCGACGGCGACGTAGTCGTCCTCCTCGGGGTAGTCCTCGGGCGGCGACCACCCGGCAGCGCTGTAACTCGCCTCTACCTCCGCGAGACCCTTCCCGAGGAAGTCCCCCTCCCGGTAGTACGTCTCGTGGGCCGTCACCGGGGGACGGGGGCCGACGAACAGGCGGGTGAACTCCTTTCCGAGGCGGTCGGCGACCGCCTCGGGGTCGTCGCCCTCGCTGGCGACGAACGTCCGCAGCGTCTCGAAGCCCTCGTCCATCCCCTCGTTGACCGAGTCCTGGGGAGTCGCGACCTCGCCCGAGAGGAGGCGCTCGACGAACGCCTCGTCGGGCGCGTCGTGGAAGCACTCCACGAGGTAGTCGACCAGTTCGATGCGTGCGGCGTAGATGTCGTCGTCCGATGTCATGTGGGTTGGGTCGGGAACGGCGGTGTACTCAGCGGTCGTCGAGGTTGAGCACGAGCTGCGCGCGGCAGTCGCCGCAGTACTCGAAGACGCTCTCGTCCTCGCCGGTGAGGTCGGCGACCATGTGGCCCACCTCCCGTTGAATCTTCTGGGCGGTGGCCTCGCTGGCGAAGGGCTTGCCACAGCGCCTGCACTCGACCATCTCGCCCTCCGCGACGGTGGTCCAGGCCTCACCCGCGTTGTTCTCCGGCAGGAGCGTGAGGTCGAGGCCGGTCTCCATCGTGATGGCGTTCTCGACGCAGCCCTCCTCGCAGAGCCCGCAGTTGACACAGCGCTCGTGGTCGAAGGCGAGTTCCGTCTCCGTCCGGCGGATGGCGTCGGTCGGACAGAGGTTCGCACACGTCGGCGTGAACGTGCAGTCGTCGCTCACGGTCATCCGGCCGAACGTCTCCAGCCCGCGAATCACGTCGCGTTCGGGGGTGGCGTGTTCCAGTATCGTCCGGACGCTCTCCAGCGCCCAGTCGTGGGTGTTGAACGCCGGCTGGGGTTTCTCGTCGTCGATGGTGCCCGTCGCCTCGTGGTCGCCCGCGGGGACGGGCGTGGGGTCGAGGCCCTCGGAGAAGGCGACCAGCGAGTCCCGGAACCCCTCGAAGTCGCCGCCGTCGGGTGCGAGGAACGTGACGCGCTCGCCGAGACCGAGGTCCGACGTGGCGACGTTCAGGCGCTCGACGAGTTCGGCCTTCGGGTCCGGGCCGGAGTGTAGACAGGAGTCGCCACAGCCGACGACGGCGACGCCCTCCGCGCCCGCTGCGAGCGCGTGGGCGACGTGGGCCTCGCCGACGGTGTCGGTGCAGTTGACGCGAACGGGGAGGATGGGCGGGTAGCGCAGGTCGTCGCCCGCGGCGGCCCGCCGGCCGTACTCCGTCAGCACCCGCTCGGCGCGCTCCGAGCAGACGAACGCGAGGAGCGGTGTCTCGATGCCCGGTTCCGACCCGCCCGCCAGCGAGGAGAGCCAGCCGCCGTCGTCCTCGCCAGGGTCGAGCAGCGCCTCCACCTCGCGGGCGATGCGGCGGTTCGAGGGCTCGCGGAGCATCGTCGCGCCGGTGGGACACTCGCTGGTGCAGGCCCCGCAGTTCTGGCAGGCGACCTCGTCGAACTCGACGGAGTCGACGGTCGGCCGCCGGACGGCGTCGTGCGGACAGGCGTCGGTACAGGCCGTACAGCCCTCCTGGCTGGAGGAGCCGGAGGCACAGACCTCCATCTCCAGGTCGAGGAACTGGGGCTTCTTCACCCCGCCCAGCAGCGACTCGACGGCCGCGACGGTGCCGGCGTCGACGTGCGTGTAGTAGCCGGTCCGGCCCGCGCGGGCCATCTCGCTCCCGCCGGGGTAGACCACCTGGTCGAATTCGAGGGTACGCTCGACGCCCTCCACCTCGATGGCGTCGACCGGACAGCAGTCGGTCCACTCGCCGTCGGGCGCGCCCGGGGCGATGTCGACGGGGCGGCTGGTCACGAGGCCGTCCGGTCCCTCGCGGACGCACTTCATGCAGGAGACGCAGTCCTCGGTGACGCCCGCCCGCAGTCGCATCTCGAAGTCACCGAACTCGCCGTCGACGCTCACGACGCGGCCGCGTTCGAGGGTCACGTCGTCGAGGTCGGCGTCGCAGTCGGCGAGTTCGCGGCCGTCGGCGACCAGCGACACCTCGGCGGTGTCGGCGAGGGCGGCGGCGGCTTCCGGGTCGCCGACGACGGCCACCCGGTCGCCGGCCTCGCGCTCGACCGAGCGGTCGGGCGCCTCCTCCATGAGCCCCGCGTTGCGGGCGTTGACGAGGCGAGCGGTCTTGTCGGTCGCCTCCGCCCGTTCGTGGACCCAGCCGGCCCCCTCGCGGTGGTCCACGAAGGACACCGCCTCGGGGTGGAGCCCCTCGGACTCCGCGAGGTCACGGAACCGGGACTGGCAGCCCGAATCGGAGGCCGTGATGAGCAACTGGTCCAGCTCGTACTCCTCGATGACCTGCCGCATCGCCGGCAGGCCGTCCTCACAGAGGAGCCGGGAGCTGGCGACGACGTCGACGTCACGGATGCCGTCGCGGACGGCCTCCAGGTCGACGTCGCAGGTGTCGTCACAGGAACAGACGAAAGCGCCGACGTTCATCCGTTGGACACGCCGAGTCCAGCACTCAAAGCACTTGTGCCCTCGTGCTCAACGTCGGGTTCCGACGCTCACGCGCCGACATCGGTCGGGCGTCGTGGGTCAGGAACGGCCGGAACCGGCGGCGGTTGCCTCCTTTCGTTCCGCAGTGTACGTCGCAAGACCAACCTTTATCATCGGGCCATGTGTGTGCCGTTGTTAGCTGTTGCCATTATCGAGATATCACTATGAGTAGCGAACCAGTGTCGCTGGACCTCGACCGTCGGTCCTTCCTGAAGGCGAGTGCCATCACCGGTGGCCTCGCACTGGGGGGCGGGACGGCCGGTCAGGTGCTAGCACAGGACGAGGGGGGAGAGGAGGGCGTCGACGTCACGGACGACGACAGCACGTTGACGAAGACCATCTGTAACTTCTGTGCGGTCGGTTGCGGGTTCCGGGGGGAACGACAGGGTGACGCGTTCATCGGCCAGGAGCCGTGGCACGAGAACCCGATCAACAACGGGTCGCTCTGCTCGAAGGGCGCGGCCATCTACGGCAGCGAGCACTCCGAGAAGCGCCTCCGACACCCGATGATCAAGCGCGACGGCCAGTGGGAGAAGCTCTCCTGGGAGGAAGCCTACGCGGAGATCAAAGACGAGTTCGGCAGCATCGTCGAGGAGTTCGGCCCCGACAGCGTGATGTGGCTCGGGTCGGCCCACCACTCCAACGAGGAGGCCTACGCGTTCCGGAAGCTGGCCTCCCTGTTCGGGACGAACAACGTCGACCACCAGGCACGCATCTGTCACTCGACGACGGTGGCGGGCCTCGCGAACACGTGGGGGTACGGTGCGATGACCAACCCCATCAACGACTACCGGAACTTCGACCTCGACCTCATCATCGGGCAGAACCCCGCCGAGGCCCACCCCATCGCGATGCAACACATCCTCGAGGGGCAGAAACGCGGCGGGACCATCGTCTCGGTGGACGCCCGCTACACGAAGACCTCGGCACACGCCGACCACTTCTACCGCATCCGCCCGGGGACGGACGTGGCGCTGATGATGGGCCTCATCCGCTACATCCGCGACCAGGGCGAACTCGACACGGACATGCTGAACGACCGGGTGCAGGGCTGGGCGGACGTCGAAGCGGAACTCGACAAGTACGACCCCGCCACCGTCGCCGAGATCACGTGGATCTCCGAGGAGGAACAACGCGAGATCGGCGACCTGATGATCGAGAACAAGCCCAACATCCAGATCGAGTGGGCGATGGGCGGGACCCAGCACAACAACGGGACCCAGAACATCCGCTCGTACGCGCTGACGGGCCTCGCGACCGGCGGTATCGCCAAGAAGGGCGGCGGGATGCAGGTCATGCGCGGGCACGCGAACGTGCAGGGTGCGACTGACCTCGGGGTGGCGAGCCACAACCTGCCGGGGTACTACTCGGTCAGCTCCCCCGGGTCCTGGAAGTACTGGACTGACGTCTGGACCCAGAGCCCCTACACGAGCGGCTCGATCTCCTTCCAGGAGCTCTACGAGAAGTACGACCTGTTGCCGAAGAAACTGGCCGAGCAGTCGGGGTCGTACACCGAGTACAGCGACAGCGAGGGGGCGGCGAACGCCGACCAGCCGAACCCGCGTTCGATGATGTTCCAGAACGGCCTCACGGTCGCGCGCTGGTTCGAGGGGGCCCTGCCGAAGGAGGACCGCCTCCACGACACGCCGGTGTACCAGCCCAACCCGCTGAAGGCCGCGGTCTTCTGGGGACACTCCTCGAACTCCATCAGCGAGATGGGCAAGATGAAACAGGCGATGGAGAACCTCGACATGCTGGTCATCGTCGACCTGTTCCCCTCCATGGCCTCCGTCCTGCCCGAGGAGAAACAGGACGGCATCATCCTCCTTCCGGCGGCGAGCCAGTACGAGCACTACCGGTCGGTGACGAACTCCCATCGTGCGGTTCAGTGGTCCGAGCCGGTTCGCTCCCCCTCGCACAACACGCGGCCGGACCTGCGCATCATCCAGGAGTTCGCCGACCTCTTCGGCTTCGGCGACCACTTCGACTGGGGGAACGGCACCGAGCTGTACAACGGTCGGAGCACCTACGAGGACGCGCTCCGGGAGGTCAACCTCGGCGTGCGGACCATCGGCTACCAGCAGTCCCCCGAGCGCCTCCAGCGTCAACACGAGTACGACCACCTGTTCAGTACGGAGGACCTGCAGGCCGACTCCGGCCCCGTCGCCGGCGAGTACTGGCAGCTCCCGTGGCCGTGCTGGGGCGAGGGCCACCCCGGGACGCCCATCATCTGGAACGACAACCTCGACCCACGGGAGGGGGGCCAGGACTTCCGCGCGCGGTGGGGACTGAAGGCCCCCACACCGCAGGAGTGGCAGCAGATGGACACCGACCAGCCCTACCCGCTCGAGGCCACCTACGAGCAGGGCGGGGAGTCCTCGCTCGACATGCTCCGGGCGTCGTTCGACCCCGACTGGGCGAACGGGCAGGTCAACGGCGTGCCCCAGTACCCCGGGTTCTCGACGGTGTGGCCCGAGGACCTCACCAACCCCGACGCTCTCTCGTTGCCCTACCGCTACGCGCTGGACCCGACGAAGTCGGTCTACGACTGTGCGCAGGCGCTCGTCGACCAGGGGAAGATGAAGGAGAGCGAACTGCCGATGAGCCTCGCCGAGTACCAGCAGTTCGACTTCAAGCAGGCCGACCCGCCGACCGGTCGGGGACGGGCGCGGGGGGTCGCGTGGAACTTCATCGACACGGTGCCGGTCCACCGCGAACCCATCGAGAGCCCGAGCCAGAAGCTCGTCGAGGAGTGGCCCGCCAACGGCCAGCAGCGGAACTTCTACCGACTCGACCAGAACAACTCGACGACACAGACGGAGGCGATGCGGGAGCTCGCCGGCGAGAACGGCAAGGGCTTCGACACCATCATGACCTCCGGGCGACAGGTCGAACACCAGGGTGGGGGCGCCGAGTCCCGGTCCAACCAGTTCCTCGCGGACCTCCAGCCTCACATGTACGCCGAGATCCACCCCGAGAAGGCCGAGGAGCTCGGCGTCGACGGCGGGGACCTCGTGGTCGTCTCGACGACGACCCGCGGGTCGGTGCTCGTGCGGGCGCGGGTCACCTACCGGCCGAACCCGAAGGAGACGTTCATGCCGTTCCACTGGGGCGGGGTGTTCAAGGGGAACTCCCTCGAGGACCAGTACCCCGACGGGATGGTCCCCTACGCCATCGGGGACAGCGTGAACGCGATCACCGTCAAGGGCTACGACGTCGAGACCCAGATGCAGGAGACGAAGGTGGGCCTCGTGAAGATACAGCCGGCGACGCCGGAGCTCCTCGACGAGCTGAACATGGACCCCGACATCACGTTCCCGCAGGACAGGAACGACATCGGCCTCCAGAAGGACTTCGACGTGCGTGACTACCACACCGTTCAGTAACCACAATGTCAACAGACCAGAATTCGATGCAGCGCGAGCAGATGAGTCAGGGCGTCATGAGCGTCGGTGAGGGGACCCGAATCTTCCCCGACGTGGAGGCGTGTATCGACTGTGGCGGGTGCGTCGTCGCGTGCAAGCGGACGTGGGACGTGCCACCGGAGGAACAGCGCATCTCCATCTCGACGATGTTCGAGGGCCAAGAGGCGGAGAAGCCGCAGTTCAACGCCAACAGCGGACGGGCGCTCAACCAGGGGGAGTTCCCCGGCGAGACGAGCTTCCCGATGCAGTGTTATCACTGCGAGGACGCCCCCTGCGTGTCGGTCTGCCCGGTCGACTCCCTCCAGAAGAACGACGACGGCTTCGTGGAGGTCGTCGAGGACCTCTGTGTGGGCTGTCAGTACTGCCTCTCGGCGTGCCCGTTCGGCGCGCCGCAGTTCCCCGAGTCGGACGACGGCGCGGAGGCCGTCCTCGGGGGCGGGGGCATCATGGACAAGTGTACGATGTGCGAGGAGCGCCAGCACGTCGGGAAGGGGCCGGCCTGCGCCGAGGAGTGTGCGACCGACGCCATCCTCGTCGGTGATGCCGGCGACATCGCCGACGAACTCGACAAGCGCGACGCCGCTCCGGCGTTCAACAAGGAGGCGATGGAGATCATCTTCGGCGCCGACGAGGCGAGGGCCTTCGACCTATGAACCGACGTCGCAAGGAACGGGTCGCGTTGCTCGTCAGCGCCCTCGTGGGCGTCGTCGTCGCCGTGGGGTCCGTCTGGCTCTTCTCGGGGACGTTCGACGTGTTCCACGAGCAGCTGTTCCGCGTCGGCCCCACCGTCGAGGGGCGGGGCGTCGGCGCCGACTGGGAGACGGGTAACACGGTCCCGTGGCTCAACTTCCTCATCTCGCTGATGCACGCCGCCGACGTCATCATGGGCGTGTTCATCCTCGTGATGGTGTTCCTCCACTGGGGGGCGTTCCGCCGACTCGCCGACCGGATGCAGTCGCCGTACGCGAACCAGCAGTCGGACACCGTCGCCGCCGACGGGGGAAGCGTGCCTACTGGCACGGACAGCGTGCCTACTGGCACGGACGGCGTGCCCGCTGGCACGGACAGCGAGGCCACCGCCTCGGACAGCGAGGCCGCCGGGACGAGCGACGCCCACGACGACCGTTCGGATACGGGAGGTGAGCGGCGATGACGAATCTCGACCACGGGAAGTTCACCCGGACGACGACGCTGTTCCACTCGTTGCTCGCGCTGGACGTGTTCCTGCTGTTCTTCACGGGCTACAGCGTGATGTTCAACGACGAGCTCTGGTGGCTCCTCGAACTCATGGGCGGGAACACGGGCGTCCTCGCACTCCACCGTATCGCGGGCGTCGGCCTCATCGTCCTGACGGTGTTCTGGATCACGTTCATGATCATCGGGCCGGGCCGGCGGAGCAACTTCCGTGCAGTCATGCCCGACCTGAAGAACGACGTGCAGGCGTTCATCCAGGACGTGAAGTTCGTCCTCGGGCGGGCCGACGAACGCCACCCGCACGCCCGTCAGTTCGCGGGCTACACGTCCGACGAGGTGCCCCTCCTCTCGTACGTCGGGAAGGGGGTCATCTTCATCTTCACCATCGAGCTGACCCTGCTGATGATATCGGGCCTGCTCATCTGGAGCAAGCCCGCCGTCGCGCAGTTCTTCCAGACGAAGGCCTCCGTGATGGCGTTCGTCGTCTTCCACGGGCTGCTCGGCGTCATCATGCTGATGGGCGTGATGTTCCACATCTTCGAACACGGGTTCCACCCCGCGTTCTACCCCGTGGAGCTGAAGGCGTTCATCTCGAAGGACAAGATACCCCACCGCGAGCACGACGACGACCACGAGGGGACGGGCATCGGACTGCTCACCCTCCGGCCGTCGTGGAACTGGGCGGTGAACATCGCGGGCATGGCGGTGGTCATCGGCATCGTCAGCGTCCTCCTCGGGAGCATCTTCGACGAGGGCTACCCGGTGCCGCGCGAACTCGCCATCGGGGGCGGCCCGACGAACGTCCTGCTCACCGTCGGTATCAACATCGGCATCCTGGTGCTGTTCCTCGGACTCGTGCTGTCGGTGTACGGTAACGTCCTCCGGGCGCGCTACGAGCGCCAGATGCGCACGAACCGGCGGACGGCCGCCGACGGCGGCCAGCCCGACGACGACTGACGCACGCGCCCTTCTTTTCGACCCCGCCGCCTACAGCAACGGGAAGGCCCGGCTCTCGCGTGGCGGGACGTAGAAGTTCGCGCGGGCGACGACGGTGATGAAATCGAGGATGCCGTTGTTGCGCCGCTCGCGGACCTCGTCGCTGTCGTCCCGGAGGTACCAGCCGTTCATCGACTTGCGCGTCGCCCGGAAGTCCTCGACCGACCGCTGGTAGGAGAGGAAGTGCAGACCGGCGTGCCCGCCGTCGACGGTGTTGAAGTCACGACGGAGCATGATGGGTTCGCCGTCCTCACGGACCCGCGCGACCTTCTCGTGGTGGCCGGCGACGTCGTGTTCGCGGACCGCCTCCGGCACCCGGCCCTCGAAGGGGACGGTGTCGGTGAACGCCTCGACGTCCTCGGGGTTCATCGTCCCCGAGAACATGCGGGCGACCCGCTCCTCCTCCGAGAGCGTGAACCACGTCTCCAGGGACTGGCGCAGCCGCGAGAGGTGCATCGTCGTCCCGCCGTCGAAGCGGCCGCCGTCGATGGTGACCCGGTCCTCGCTGGCCTGCGTCCCCCGGCGGTCGGACTTGAAGCCCATGAACATCGGGGCGTCTTTCGGCAGGGGGGCGTCGTCGGGGATACCGTCGACGTCGGCGTGTTCGGCGGGCAACCCCTCGCCCATGAACCCGGTTCGGCGGCCGACGACCCGGAAGACGTCGCCGAGACGCGCGTCGGGGGGCTCGCCGGCGAGGGGGTCTCCGTGGAACATGGCGCGTTCGGCGTCGAGCAGCCGGGAGGGGTCGTCCGCCGAGAGGACGAGGGCGGCGTCGTACGTCTCGAGTTTCGGTTCGTCGGTCCGCGAGAGCACCTCGGGGTGGTCGATGGGCGCGGGGCCCAGTTCGCCGATGCGCTCGAAGTACCCCGACCCCCACGCGAGGACGTGGAAGAGCCCGTCGGGCGACCAGTCGTAGGCACCCTCCAGTTCGCGCATCGCCCGTTCGACCGTCCGGGCGTGCTCGACCGTCGGCGGGGAGCGGAGGCCGAGGAGGAGCACGGTGTGATAGCGCGGGGCCGTCGGGTTGCCGTGCTCGTCGGTGCGGAGCGCGTCGTTCATCGCGTGCTGTCGCGCCGGGAGGGCGCTGGCGCGCGGGTTCGCCGGGAGGTTCAATTCGACGGTGTCACGCCGTGTGAGGAGCCGTGTACATCCCGCGAACCCGGCCGCGCTCGTCACGCCGGCGAGTCCCCTGATGATTGCACGCCGGGATGGCATCGTCCCCTCGGAGGGCCGTCACGACCAAGAGTCTTCGTCCGGCCTCCGAAGGCCGGGCGAGGACTTATCAACGCGCCGACCGACCGTCCGGTAGATGGGGGTCGTCGAACCGCTTCACGGAACGCCGTTGCCGATGCCGCTAGACCAGGCGTTCGCCGTCCTCGCGGTGGGGGCGCTCGTCCTCGTCGGCGTCGGCTACCTGTTCTACCACGACTACCGTGACGTCTTCACGGAGGTGCGGACGTGAGCCACGACCACCGCACGGGCGAGGATCCACCCCTCGACGACGCGGGCGGGTGGCGGTGCCGCGGCACGTACTACCTCCGGGTGGCGGTGTACTCGCTCGGCGTCGTGCTGGCGCTCTCGCTGCTGACCGTCGGGAGCATCGCCATCATCGCCGAGCTGAAGGGGACCTGGCACTGGCAGCTCCACCTGGAGACGACCGTGAGCTACATGGCCGTCTTCATCGAGTGGGTGCTGGTGGCACTCGTCCCGCTCGCCGGCCTGCTCGGACTCGTCCGGTGGCGCGAGGGGTCGTGACGTGACCCGCACCGCACGGGCCGTCCGCGTCGCCGCGCTGGCCTCCGTGGGCGCGCTGTGTCTCCTCGTCGCCGGCGTGGGCGCAGTCGCGGTGTTCGCCGAGAGCTACGCGACGTGGGACTGGTACTTCGTCATGGAGAAGGCCATCGCGCTCGCGACGCCCGCGGCGATGTGGCTCCTCGGCGCGGCGCTCGTCGGCCTCGTGGGACTGACGCTCGTCGCGCGCGACTAGGCTAGGCCGAGAGGAGTTCCGCGCCCTCCGTCGAGAGTTCGACGGTGACGTCCTGCCGGGTCTGTTCGCTTATCTGGTCGATGTTGCGCGTCAGCACCTCGAGGATGTCCTTCGGTTCGGGGTAGACGAGCATGTTGCCGTCGTCGTCCTCCATCACCAGCTGCGTATCCGAGAGCGATATCTGGTCGTTCTCGATGCGCGCGACGATGGCGGGAAGCGCCTCCGCGCCGCCCGGCTCGCCCTCGCGGACCGACGTGATGTAGAGCGATTCCAGTCCGATGAGGTCCTTGTACTCGCGGACCCGCTCGGCACACCGGACCATGTCCCGTGTCACCTCGGTCTTCCCCGGGTTGCCGTGTTCGCCGTCGTAACAGTGCTTGCACACCCGCAGTTCCATTCGCATCGTCTACCGTGGACAGGCCATCGACGCGGAAATAGCTTCACCCCGCGGCGGGCGACGGGTGGGAATCGAGGCTACAGTTTTAGGTGGGTTCGCTTTGAACCCCCGGGCATGGCGAAGACACTCGACCTCATCTACAGCATCGGCGTCCTGCTGGTCGCCGTGGGGGGCGTCGCGGGCGTGTTCTGGATCGGCTGGAAGGACCGACGGGAAGCACAGAGCTACTGGGAGCTCGCCGGGGCGGCCATCGCCATCCTGTTCGTCGTGGCGCTGGTCGTCAGTCTCGTCACCTCCCTGTTCTGAGGGGACACGAGCGGCGTGCCTTTATGCGCGAGGCGGCGGAGGTAGGACCATGGAACTGGAGCTACGGTTCTTCGCCAACTTTCGGGAGGCAGTGGGCCAGAAGACCATCACCCGAGAGTACGACGACGGCGCGACCGTCGGAGACGTCCTGCGGGCGCTCGAAGCCGAGTTCGACGGACTGGAGGGCAACATCCTCGACGACGACGGCGACATCCTCCCACAGCTGAGCGTGCTCAAGGAGGGCCGCGAGGTACTGCACATGGAGGGGACCGAGACCACCCTGGAGGACGGCAACCGCCTCTCTGTCTTCCCGCCCGTCGCCGGGGGGACCGCATAGATGCATGTCCAGAAGTCCTTCCGGGGCATCTCGCTGCGGCTGGCCGTCCACTACCTGACCGACAGCCTCGGCGGGGAGCGCGTCGACGACGGTCCGGAGGACATCGAGGAGGCGAGCGAGGCGACCGTCGAGGGCGAGGGCTGGCGTGCGGAACTGGGCGCCGAGAAGGTCGACGTCGTCGGCTCCATCCGCCTGACCGAGGTGACCATCGACTTCGAGGGCGAGGAGGAGGACGTCGAACCCCTCGTCGAGCAGTTCTCGCAGAAGGCGATGCGCGCCGGGGGGTGAGCGCCCGTGGGTAACCCCATCGACGGGCAGGCGCTCCTGCTCGCGGCCGCGAAGGCAAGCGTCGGTCCGCAGCTCCTGCCCGACCTCGTCGAGCGCGTCCAGGCCGACCTCGGCCCGCGACTCGGCGAGTACCGCCGCCGGTACGAGCTCGCCCACGAGGACGAGGCCGCCTGCGTGTTCTTCGTCGACGCCGACCACTGGGTCGACGTCGGCGAGCGCGTCGGACTCGAACGCCGGGAGCGCGAGGCCGTCCGCCGGGCGCACACCGAGCACCTCCGGCGGGTCGGAAGCGACCTCGGGCGCCGCGAGGAGTTCGAGACGGCCCTCGACATCCGGAGCTGTGTCGTCATCGGGAGACCCGAAGACGAGGACGGGACGGACTGACTCGACGCGAGAGCCGGCAGCCGTCGACGGCCCGTGTCGACGACGCGAGTGCGGCGGTGTCGGAAGTACGGTCGAACACCGGCTGGAGTGCCGGCAGCGGGCCACTCCTTGACGCCGTGGCGTCCGCACGGGAAGGGCCGGAACGTTCGCGGCGTCGACCGAGCGGTCGCTCGGCGGGGTCGTACTCGACTTGAAATAGGAGTCCGCGGTACGCCTACGGTTCGGGGTCGGTGACCTCGATGATGGTCGCGTTCTCGACGTACTCCTGGCCGCCCTGCGTCCGGAGCTGGATGGTGACCCCGGGGACGTCGTCCTGTTCTTCGAGGTGGTCCTTCGGCACGGAGACGGCCGTCACGTCCTCGAACTCGACGACCTTCCGGTTGAGGGACTTCCCCTTGTACTCGAACTGCTCCCACTCGTCGGCCTCCAGGTCGTCCGTGTTGAAGTACTCCTCCGAGTCGTGTTCCACGTCGTCGCCGACGTCGCGCTGTTTGTTCCCCTGAGCGTCTCCCTCTCGGTACTGGTGCAGGTACACGAGCATGGTGATGTCAACTCACGGGAGTAGTATAAAGGCTAGCGCGGCACACGCTTCGGAACCGGTTCCGGTTCCGATTCCGATTCCCGACGCGATTGCTTCGGGGGTGGGGCGCTCAGTCCGTCGCCCGGTCCCCGTCGGCGGGCGCGACGATCATGGTCGTCAGGATCCCGAGGAGGTCGCGCTCCGAGGCCCGGAGGTCGAGGCCCGCCTCCCGCACGAGGTCGGCCGGCCGCTGGTTCCAGCGACAGCCCATCGAGTCGAAGTGCCGCGGCGCGAAGCGGTCCTGGAGGGCCGCTATCGGCCCGACGCTCGACCGACCGTGTTCGAGCAGGAGGAGGTAGCCGTCGGGCGCACAGACCCGCGCCATCTCCCGGAGGACGGCGACGGGGTCCGGGAAGGTACACGTCGAGAGCGACGAGACGACGGTCTCGAAGCTGTCGTCGGGGTAGGGCAGGGCCGTCGCGTCGGCCCGCTGCAGGGTCACCTCCCGGTCGAGCGACGCCGCCTCGCGTCGCGCGGCCGCCAGCATCTTCGGGCTGAGGTCCACCCCGACCACCTCGCAGTCGTCGGGGAGATACCGGAAGTTGGCGCCGGTCCCGCAGGCGACGTCGAGGACCCGCCCGCGGGCGCGTTCGAACAGGCGCCGCCGGTAGCGCCCGAACAGGCGGTGCTGGAGGGGGTCGAAGCGCTCGAAGCACGAGGCGGCGTCGTCGTAGATGGTCTGTAGCTCCCCGACGGATTTCCCCGGGCGCTCGGTGCGGGTGTGGCTCATGGGTGGGGTTGGCCCGTCGAGGGCTTGTGCCTGGCGTCGCCGCCGGACCTGCGTAGGTTGGCCGTCCGCTTTTTGTCGGGACAGGTCGAACCCGCTGTCGTTCCGCATGGACACCACACCCACTCCGGTCCCGACCACGCCCGCGCGCGCCCGCCGCCCGGGGAGCGACCGATGAAGCTCTCAGCGCGTATCGTCTTCTCGGCGGGGCTGGTCGTCGTCCTCGGGGTGCTCGCGTGGCTCATCGTCCAGCCGTTCCTCACGTACCTGCTCGCGGCGGTGTTGCTCGCGTTCGTCCTCCGGCCGCTCCACGCCCGGGCGAGCGACGCCCTCGGGTCGCACGTGGCCGCGGGGTCGCTCGTCGCCGGGACGACGCTGGCCGTCCTCCTGCCGGTAGGGGCGTTCGTCGCCGTCGTCGCGAGCGACGTGGCGGCGCTCTCAGACAGCGAGGCGGCGATACCCGCACTGGAGACCGTCGAGGCGGTCCTCCGGGCGCGCGTGGGCATCGACGTCGAACTGGGCGGGCGGTTCCGCAGGCTCGCCGGCCAGATTCCGGACCTCATCGCCGGACAGGCGCCCTCCATCGTCGGCTCCGGCGTCCACGCCGTCCTCGGGATACTCCTCCTCCTGTTCGTCGAGTACTACCTCCTGAAGGACGGCCCCGCGCTGGTGTCGTGGATCCGGAGCGTCGTCCCCCTGCCCGACGCGGTGGGCCGGGAGCTGTTTGCGGCCGCCGAGGAGATGACGTGGGCCGTCCTGAAGGGTCACGTCCTCGTCGCCATCGCGCAGGGGCTCGTCGCGGGCCTCGGCCTCCTCGCCCTCGGTATCCCGAACGCGGCGCTCTGGACGCTGGCGATGACGTTCCTCGCGCTGGTGCCGGTCATCGGCGTCGCGCCCGTCCTCGGCGGGGCGGCGGTCTGGCTGCTCGTCGAGGGGCGACTGCTCGCGGCGGGTGCTCTCGTCGTCTACGGCCTGACCGTCGTCGCCCTCACCGACGACTACCTCCGGGCGTTCCTCGTCGAGCGCCACGCCGCCTCGTTGCATCCGGCGGTCATCCTCGTGGGCGTGTTCGGCGCCGCCGTCGCCTTCGGTCCGATGGGGCTGTTCTTCGGACCGGTCGTCCTCGGCCTGTTCAAGTCGAGCGTGGACGTGTTCACACGCCACTACAACATCACGTAGGAGCCCCTCCCCGCCGGACGCCCCGACGCCCTACCGCTCGACGTCGACGACCGAGAGGTCCTCGTCGAGTTCGAGCCAGAGGCCCTCGCCGTCGAGTTCCGTCGTCACCCGGACCCGCGGCGGGTCGAGCGACAGGTACTCGACGTCGGAGTCGGTCCGCCGGAGGCGTTCCTCGATGTTCGAGAGGTCGTTGAACCCGTACTGGAGCTGCAGGTCGCGATCGTAGCAGAACGCGACGACCGCGGGGTGGTACTTCGCGACACCCCCGATGGTCGTCTGGGCCCAGTCCTTGCAGACGGTACAGTGCAGCCGGGCGATGGTCCGGACGAGTCGGCCACAGTCCGAGCAGTCGCCCGTGGGGTCGTGGTCCGTGCAGACGTCGAGCGAGCGTTCGACCCGACCGGAGCACGTCGGACAGACTCCCTCTATCATGCTGTAGAGGCGCTGAAACGACCGGACCCAGGCCGCGGCGTACGCCTCGGCGGGCGACCGGTCCGCGAGCCCGGCGGGGTCGAGCGGGAACACGGCGAGGCTGCCGGACGGTCGGCCATCGTCGTGTCTCCACAGGCCGTCGCAGTCGCTGCAGACGACGTAGAGCAACCCGTCCTCGTAGGTGACCGCGACCGTCCCGCCACAGAGCGTGCAGGCGGTGGCTACCTCGCTCCGTTCGAACGCCGGGTCGTCGATGCCGGTGCCCGCGATGACCGACTGGACGAAGGTGAGTCCGGCCCGGGTGAGCGCGTATCCCTCGCCGGTGGACTCGACGAAGTGGCCCTCCAGGCGGTCGAGGTGGTAGTTGAACTGCCCGCTGTCGGCCGTCCCGACGCGAGCGCGCAGCTCCGAGAAGCGGACCGCGCCGTCCTCCTCGTACGGTTCGTAGGCCTCCCAGAGGGCGACGAGGATGGCCAGCCGCGTCTCGTCGCTCAGCAGTTCGAAGGCATCGGTCGCACGCGCCCCCGTCGAGAGCGCGTCCAGCGGGGACTCCGAACCGGGGGGAGCGGTCATACCGGGAGGGAGCACCGCCGGCGATTAAACCCACGGGTCGGCGCCGTCGCTGGTCGGGGGAGCGGTCGAAAGAAGGGTGGTTCGGTGTTCGGGCTGCCCGCTCAGTCGTCGCTGGGAGCCGCCGCGCCGCCGTCGTCGGCCGAGACGCCGGTGCCGGGGCCGACGTCGATGCCGAGGTCGTCGAGCTTCTCGTCGGGGACGACGCCGTCGACCCAGCCGCGGTGCTCGTAGTACTCCTCTTTCATCTTCTCGAGCTCGCACAGCGAGCCCTCGCTGCCGCCCTGACCGGGGATGGCGTCCTCGTGGCCCTCGACGAACCGGCCGGGCAGGGAGTCGTCGGCACCGTCGAAGCCGACGAGGTTGTTGTAGTAGCGCTCGAGGTTGTAGATGCGCTCGCCGGCCTTCATCAGCTCCTCTTCGCCGACGTCGAGGCCGGTCATCCCGTTGTACTGCAGGACGTACTCCTCGACGCCCTCCGCGAACGCGTTGAACTTGCAGATGTCGAACGAGTCCGAGATGGCGTGCATGTCCTGGAAGGTGGCGGTGAGCTCACCCTTCCCCTCCCAGGCGTACGGGTCGACCTTCTCCGGAATGCCGAGGATCTCCGCGGCGGGCGTGTAGCCGCGCAGGTGGCAGGCG
>CAYYSW010000002.1:0-285 GCA_964474395.1 uncultured Halobacteriales archaeon | reverse complement strand
CCCCGGTTCGAGGTGGCGAAGGCGATGCCCATCCCCTTCATACAGCGGGGGTCGTACGCCGCGATGGACTGCCCCTTGACCGCGAGGGAGTTGCTCTCGCCGTCGAACTCCTCGGCGAGGTGGTCGGGCCCCTCGGCGAGGTGGTCGGCGAGATCGCCGTCGCGCTCGGCGATGCGCGTCAGCATGTCGATCATCTCGCTCGCGTCGCCCCAGTCGACGCCGTCGCCGAGGCCGTCGAGCTTGCCCTCCTCGGTCATCTCCATCGCCATCGCGATGGTGTTGCCG
>CAYYSW010000001.1:23109-34537 GCA_964474395.1 uncultured Halobacteriales archaeon | reverse complement strand
CGTCTCGACCCTGCCGCCGTGTCACTACACCTTCGTCTTCAACGTGCAGGGCGACCGGCTGAACTGCCACCTCACCCAGCGCTCCGGCGACATCGCGCTCGGCGTGCCGTTCAACGTCGCCGCCTACTCGCTGCTGACCCACGCCGTCGCCCAGCGGACGGGCTTCGAGGTCGGCGAGTTCGCCCACACCGTCGTGGACGCCCACGTCTACTGCGGGCAGGGCGCCCGCGGGGAGTGGTACGCCGACCACCTCCCGGACCTCCAGTCCCGGCTCGCGGACGTCGAGGGCCGAGGGGGGTACCTCGCGGTGCGCGACTGGGTGGAGTCGGAGGCGCCCCCGGAGGCCGACGGGGAGGAGGACTACGACCACGTCCCCGGCCTGCTCACCCAGCTGTCGCGCGAACCCCGCGAGCGGCCGACCATCGAGGTGGCCGACAGGCCCCTCGACGAGTTGACCTACGGGGACATCACCCTCCGCGGGTACGACGCGGCCGAGGGCATCCGGTTCGCCGTCGCGGAGTGACCGTGGCGGGGATGGATGTCGTCCTCGTCGCCGCCGTCGCCGAGAACGGGGTCATCGGGAGCGACGGGGGGATGCCGTGGCACTACCCGGCCGACCTCGCGCACTTCAAGGAGACGACGATGGGCCACCCGGTCGTGATGGGCCGGACGACCTACGAGAGCATCGTCGCGGCCATCGACGGCCCGCTCCCGGGCCGGACGAACGTCGTCCTGAGTTCGCGCGCCGACGAACTGGACCTGCCGGTGGGTGCCGTCGGCGCGGGGAGCATCGGCGAGGCCCTCGACCGCGCCGCCGAGACGGGAAGCGACACCGTCTACGTCGTCGGCGGGGCGACGGTGTACGAGCAGTTCCTCCGGCGTGCGGACCGCCTCGTGGTGACCGAGATACCCGAGTCGCCCGACGGGGACACGTTCTTCCCCGAGTTCGACCGCGAGACGTGGCGGGAGGTCGAGCGCGAGGAGCGGGAAGGACTGGCGTTCGTGACCTACGAGCGACGGGTGGAGAACGGAGGAGGGTAGCGTCGGTCAGACCCGTGCGCTGGAGGCGCGGTCGAGCATGAACACCGCGACGGCGCCGAGGACGAGGTCGAGCGCGACGAGGACCGCGAGGTCCGGCAGGAGCGCCCCCCAGTCCCAGCCGACGAGGACGAGGGTGCGGGCGGCGTCGACCCCGTAGGTGACGGGGTTGACCGCGGCGACGACCTGTATCCAGCCGGGCATGCTCTCGACCGGCAGGAACGCACTGGAGACGAACAACAGCGGGAAGACGACGAGGTTCGCCCCGATTATCGTGGACTCCTGGTCGCGGGTCACGAGCGCGAGGACGTTCGAGAACGCCGTGAACCAGACGCTGAACAGGAGCGCGATGGCGACGATGCCGAGGGCGCCCCCGACGCCCGTGACGACGCGCCCGCCGAGCAGGTAGCCCAGCCCGACGATGAGGAGCGCCTGGACGGCCGTCCGGACGAGTTCCGAGAGCGTCTTGCCGAGGAACACCGCCGATCGGCGCATGGGCGTGACGAGCACCTTCTCGAACATCCCTGCCTCCATGTCGTTGACGAGGCCGATGCCCGAGGAGGCGGCCGCCACGAGGGCCACCTGGATGACGATGGCTGGGATGAGGAACGTGACGTAGTCGGCGCTGCCCGCTCCGCCGATGGCCCCACCGACGACGCCTCCGAACACCTGCGAGAACAGGAGCAGGAAGACGACCGGCTGGACCACCGAGCCGACGACGACGAAGGGGTTGCGCAGGGACTTCAGCGACCAGCGTTTGAAGTTGACCCAGACGTCCGTGTGGAAGGCGTTGCCCGTCCCGTCGAACTCCGGGGCCGCCACCGCGTCGAGCGTCTCCGTGGCGGCCCGGGACTCCACTACCCGTTCGGTCTCGTTCATGCCCGCACCTCCCCGTCCGCGCCCGTCGCCGGGTCGCCGCCGTCGGTCGCTTCCACCCCCGCCCCCGCGGCCCCCTCGGGGACGTGTTCTCCGGTGATGGCGAGGAACACGTCGTCGAGGGTGGGCGAGCGGACGTTGAAGCCCGTCACGACGAACCCGGCGTCCCGGAGGGCCACGAGGAGGTCCGTCCCGACCCGGCGCGCCCCCCGGGAGGTGATACTGAGACCCGATTCAGTGGGCTGGACGGTCCCCTCGCCGTCGAGGACGCCCGCCGCGCGGACCACCTCGACAGCCCGCTCGCGGTCGGGCCCGCTCGTGTCCTCGAGGTCGACGTCGAGAACGTCGCCGCCGATGCGCGATTTCAGTTCTTCGGGCGTGCCGACGGCGACGACCTCGCCCGCGCTGATGACCGCGAGGCGGTCGCAGAGCTGGTCGGCCTCCTCGAGGTACTGTGTCGTGAGGAAGACGGTGGTCCCCTCCGCGTTGATGCGCCGGAAGTACTCCCAAAGGCGGGTTCGTCGAGGAACACCAGCGGTGGGCGGTGGACGAGGGCGGTGGCGACGTCCAGTCGTTTGCGCATCCCGCCGGAGTACGTCTTGGCCTGTCTGTCGGCCACGTCCGTCAGGTCCACCAGGGCGAGCAGGTCCGCGATGCGCCCGTCGCGGTCGGCCCTCGGAACGCCGTAGGCCTCGCAGGCGAAGCGGACGTTCTCGCGGGCCGTGAGTTCGAGGTCCACGCTCGTCTCCTGTGCCATGTAGCCGATGGTCCGGCGGACCGCCCGCGTCTCCGAGCGCACGTCGAAGCCGTTGATCGACACGGACCCGCCGGTGGGCCGCAGGAGGGTGACGAGGGCCTTGATGGTCGTCGTCTTGCCCGCGCCGTTCGGCCCGAGGAAGCCGAAGAACTCGCCGCGGGGGACCGACAGCGAGACGCCGCGGACCGCCTCGGTGCCGTCCGCGTAGGTCACCGAGACGTCCTCGGCGCGGATGGCGAACTGTTCGTCGGCCTGCTGGGGGGGAGACTGTGTCTGCATCGGAACGTACCGCCGGGGCGAACGACGTGAGCGACGGACCCGTGGCTCCGCGGACGACCCGTAACGACTCTGAGGAGGGGCCACGAGGAGATATACCTATGCTCGCCGTGACACGTCGCGGCGGTCCCGGCGCGCCCCCACCGTCGAGCACACAAACGTCATGTCCGCCGGAGGCGATCACGTCGACATGAGCAAGGCACGCTTCGAACTGTACCGCGACGGCGCCGGCGAGTGGCGCTGGCGACTCGTCCACCGCAACGGTAACGTCCTCGCCGACTCCGGGGAGGGGTACGCCCGCAAGGCCGACGCCCGGGGCGGACTCGAGAGCGTGAAGACGAACGCGGCCGAGGCGCCCGTCGAGGAACTGGACTGACTACTCGAACTCCCCTTTCGTCATGTCCGGTTCGCGCTGGGTGGTCATCGAGACGCGCCGGCGCGGCAGGTGGTGAGCGAGGTCGGTGGTGGTGACGATGCCGACGACGCGGCCGTCCTCGGTGACCGGGAGCTTCTTGACGCCGTTGTTCCCCATCCGCTCGCCCGTGGCGGCGACGGACTCGTCGGGCCGAGCGGTGACGACGGGGTCCGACATGAGGTCCGCGACGGTCGTCTCCGTGAGGTCCTCCCCCGCGGCGACGCCCGCGACGATGTCCCCTTCGGTCACGATACCGTCGATGGGGTCCTCGCCGACGACGAGCGACCCGATACCGCGTTCGGTGAGCGCCGCCGCCGCCTGGACGGCCGTCGCATCCGGGGGAATCGTCTCGACTGGAGCGTTCATCAGGTCGCGAACCGGCGTGTCTGAGCGCGTCATTCCGGTCGAGGGTCACACGCCCAGCCGAATAAATATAATTATTAATCACATGATTTGCGGACGGGAACTCGTCGGGCGTCGTCCCGGCTCCACGCGGTTTTATTAGTGGTCTGGCACATCGTGAGGTGACATGTCACGCGGGCCCATCGACTACGGGACGCTCGACGCCGGGCGCGACTGCAACTACTGGGCGCTCGACCGGACGCTGCGCGCCGCCGCGCGACGGGCCTACCCCGAGGGGGAGTTCTCGTGGGCCGACGACCGGCTCGCCGACCTCGGCGACGAGACGGGCTCGCGTATCGTCGAGAACTCGGAGGCCGTCGAGCGCCACCCGCCGGAACTCGACACCTACGACCGGAACGGCGAGGTGGCGAACCACGTCGAGTACCACCCCGCCCTCCTCGACACCGAGCGGGCGACCTACTGCGAGTTCGGCCTCGCCCACGACGTCTTCCACGCGCCGGACGACCGGGACGAACCGCTCGGTCTCACCCACGCCGTCACGATGGAGGCGCTCCTGTCGTACGCCGACCCGGGGTTCGTCTGCCCGGCGTCGATGACCGTCGGCGCCGCGCTCGTCCTCGACCAGTTCGGGCGCGACGGGGGCGTCCTCGAGTCGCACTTCGAGCGCCTGACGAGCGACGACCCCGAGGGGTACGCCGAGGGCGCGATGTTCCTCACGGAGAGACAGGGCGGGAGCGACGTCGGCGCGAACGAGACGACGGCCGTCGCCACCGACGAGGACGGCGTCTACCTGCTGACCGGCGAGAAGTGGTTCTGTTCGAACATCGACGCCGAGGGGACGCTGGTGCTCGCCCGACGGGAGGGCGCCCCCGAGGGGACCGCGGGCCTCTCGCTGTTTCTCGTGCCCCACAGCGTCGAGGGCGAACTCAACGACCAGCTCTACCGCCGCCTGAAGGACAAGCTCGGGACGCTCTCGGTGCCGACCGGCGAGGTGGAACTCCGCGGCGCGACGGGCTACCTGGTAGGTGAACCCGAGAACGGCTTCCGGCAGATGACGGAGATGCTCAACTTCGAGCGTCTGTCGAACGCCGCCGCCTCGGTCGGCATCACGGGCCGCTGCCTGCTCGAATCGAAGGTCCACGCCGCGGACCGCGAGGCGTTCGGCGAGACCATCGACCAGCACCCGCTCATGCGCCGGGACCTGACGGAGATGAGCGTGCGCTACGAGGGCGCCTGCGCGTTCGTCTTCGCCGCGAGCCGCCTGCTCGACGAGTACCGGGCGAGCGGCGGGGACCGTACCTCAGACGCCTACCGCCTCATGCGCCTGCTCGTCCCCGTCGCCAAACTCCGTACCGCCAGCGACGTGGTCGACACCGCCTCCTACGCCTGCGAGGTGCTCGGCGGCAACGGCTACGTCTCCGGGTTCACCACCGAGCGGCTGCTCCGGGACGCGCAGGTGCTCCCCATCTGGGAGGGCACCTCGAACGTGCTCTCGCTCGACGTCCTCCGGGTGCTGGACCGGGAGGCCGCCCACGAGGTGTTCGTCCCCGCGGTGCGCGAGCGACTGGGGTCGGTCGAGCATCCCGCCCTCGCGGACGCCGTCGGGACGGTCGAATCGGAGTTCGCGGACCTCCAGGGCGCGATGGCGACCCTCGCCGGCGAGGACGCGGAGTACGCCCAGTTGCAGGCGAAGGAACTCGCCAACTACGTCTACGACGTGTTCACGGCAGCGGAGCTGCTGGCGATGGCCGACGAGGACATCGCGGAGCGCGGGGACGCCCGCCGCGCCCTCGTCGCCCGGGAGTTCGTCGCCGAACAGTTCGGTCGCCGGGAGGCCCGCGGCATCACCGACGGCGACCGCCGCCCGACGGAGGCGTTCGACGCCATCGTCCGATACGCCTCGGTCCCGCCGGAGTCGCTGGCCGCGGAGGGCGGGGCGACCGGGGGCGCCGACGACTGAACCGGGCGGGCGACCGCACCGCCGACCGCCCGCACGGAAAGGCCCTTTTCGACGGCGGTCGAACGACCGGCCATGGTCATGAAGGAATCCGAGGAGGCGCTGGAGCGCGGCGACACCGCACCCGGCTTCCGGCTGCCCGGGACCGACGACGCGGAGCACACGCTGGCGGACTTCGCGGACCACGAGGCGCTGTTGCTCGTCTTCACCTGCAACCACTGCCCGTACGCGCAGGCGAAGTTCGAGACGCTCAACGACATCGCCGAGGACTACGACGAGGTGGCCGTCGTCGGCATCAACCCGAACGACGCCGAGGAGTACCCCGACGACTCCTTCGACCGGATGAAGGAACTCGTCGCCGACGGCACCATCGACTACGACGCCTACCTGCGCGACGAGTCACAGGAGGTCGCACGCGCGTACGGGGCCGTCTGCACGCCCGACCCGTTCCTGTTCTCCGTCGAGGACGGATCGTTCCTGCTGGAGTACCACGGCCGGCTCGACGACGCCACGAACCCCGACGAGGACCCCTCGGGCGAACCGGGCTTCGAGATGCGCGAGGTCATCGACACCGTCCTCGCTGGCGGGCCGGTCGAACGCGAGGCGAAGCCCTCGCGTGGCTGTTCGATCAAGTGGAAGGACGAATAGCGGAGACGAACAGCGGGAGTGCCGCGTTCAGTCGCCGGTGAGTCCGTCCCCGCGCTCACCGTCGGGGGCGTCCTCGCCGTAGCGGGACCGTCGGAGGCCGTCACAGACCGCCCCCTGCCCGCTCATGTTCGTCTTCGCCAGCCGCGCCCGGCGGTGGACGAGTTCGAACCCGTCGGGGTCGATGTCTTCGCCCTCGGGCGTGGCGAACAGGCGCGCGTCGTCGTCGGTCGCGATGCCCACCTCGACCGCCTTCTCGACGTAGCGCTCGACCGGGTCGGCGTCCGCGAACACCGCCAGCCCGTCGAGACAGACCGCCACCCGGCCGTCGCCGGTGGGCGTGACGTCGCCCCTCCGTAGGGTCGCGAGCTGTCGAGGGGTACAGCCGGCGTCGAGAAGTTCCTCCGCGGCGTAGTACTGGCGGTTGAGCCGCGCCTTCCCGTCGAGGACCTCGCGGACGGCCTCGACGCCCTCCGTGGCGTCCTCGAAGACGGCCTCGAACTCGCGGTCCGCGTTGACCCCCTCGGTTATCTCCTCGCCGTGGAGGTGGTCCGTGAGGTGGACCCGGGCCCGCTCACAGCCGTCGAGTGACTCGCAGGCCTCGCGCATGTCGCTGGCCATCATCCAGGCGAAGGCAGGCGAACACCACGCCGTCGGGAGGCGGAACTCCACCCTGATTCGGGGGAGGTCCACCTCGACGGACTGGACGTACTCCAGTTCGACGACCGACTCGTCGAGTTCGGGGTCCGTCACCCCGTCCAGTTCGTCGAGGACCGCCTCGCGGGTCACCTCGCGACTCGTCGGGTCGCGAGCGGCGTCGGACGACCGCTTGGTGTCGGGTGCGTCGGCACTCATCGGTCAGTCGTCCGCGGCCGCGCTGTCGTAGCGCCCGCCCATGTCGAAGTGCTGGCTCAGTTCGTCGTCGCGGAACTCCTCCTTCTTGGCCTCGATGTCGATGTCGTAGAGCTCCGCGGCGTTCTCGCCCATCACCTTCTTTTTGGTCTCCAGGTCGAACTCGACGCCGTACTCGGCGCGCTGGTCGGGCGTGAGTTCGGCGTCCATCACGGCCTCGATGAGCCACTCGGGCTCCCAGATGCCGTAGTCGCTGCCGAAGAGGACGCGGTCCTCGCCGAGCCACCACAGCAGTTCGCCGAGGATCTCGCCGAACTTCTCGGGGCGGGTCCGGGCGAAGGGGGCCGCGACGGCGAGGCCGCCGTAGACGTTGGGTTCCTGTGCGGCGATCCAGCAGAAGTCGTCGAGTCGGGGGAGCCCGACGTGCTCGACGACGAAGTTCAGTTCCGGGAAGGAGGTCGCCGCGTCGTCGACGTCGCTCACGTCGAAGGCGTCGCGGTTGAGCGGGCGGATGGTCGGCCCCTTGTGCGGGTGGACGTTCTCGATGCCGAGGTCGACGCACTTCTGGAGGTACTCGAAGGCCTCGTCGCTGTCCAGTCGCCACCCTTTCGAGTCGCCCTTCCACTCCGCCGTGTACACCTTCACGCCGCTGATGTCGTACTCCTCTTTCTGCCGTTCGAGTTCCTTCAAGCCGGCATCGCCGTCGCGCGGGTCGAACCGCCCGTTGACGATGAACCTCCCGGGGTACTCCTCTAAGAGTTCGGCGTTGTCGTCGACGGTGTTGAACCCCTCCTTGTAGAACTCGTTGAGGTGCGTCGACTGGAAGATACCCATGTCCGCGTAGCCGTCACGGAAGACGTCCTCCAGGAGCCTCTCGGCGCCGTACTTCCGGTAGGTCTCCATGTCCCACTGGCGTTCCTCCGGTGTGAACGTCGTGTGGTAGTCGTAGAAGCATTGAATGAACTGCTCGCCACCCTCGTGTTTGATGTTCTCCTCGCTGGCGTCCCAGTTGTGGATGTGAGCGTCGACGATGAAGACGTCCTCACCCTGGTGTCGATACATGCTACCTCGTCACAGGGACCCGACCGTCATGATTCTTTCCTCGGGTCGACCGGACGGGGACAGAACGCAGGGCTGCGGGCCGGTCAGTCCCCGTCGAGCAGGAACGATTCGAGGTGGTCGCGGAACGCTTCGGTGCGGTCCTCGGGAACCCAGTGGTTCGCCTCGTCCAGTCCGACCAGTTCGGCGGAGTCGACGTCCGATTCGAGGCGCTCGGCCCACTCGACGGGCTGGAACTCGTCTTCGGTCCCCCACAGGAGGAGGGTGTCGGCGGTGACGTCGCCGGGGTCGATTTCGGTCGTGTGGCTCGTGTTCGTCCCCGAGGCGTTCCGGCAGAGCGAGACGACGCCCTCCTCGGAGTTCCACGGCGCCTTCATCCCCTCGACGAACGCCTCGTCGGGGTCGTCGCCGTAGAGGGTGTCCCGGAAGAGGCCGTCGAGCATCCCCTGAATGTCCTCGACGCTGTTGTCACGGGCCGTCTCGGGCAGGCCGACGTCCGTGATGGTCTTGATGGGCCAGGAGTCGTAGGCCACCGAGTTCGAGAGCACGAGTCGCTCCACCCGGTCGGGGTTGTGCGCGGCGAAGCGGAGGCCGACCCCGCCACCGAGGTCGTGGCCGACGAAGTCCACGGTGTCGACGCCCAGTTCGTCGAGCAGTCCCTCGAGCATCACCTCCTGTGCGCGGATGGAGCGGTCGAAGCCGTCGCGCATCGCGGAGCCGCCGTAACCGACCATGTCCGGCGCGATGACCCGGCGCTCCTCGGCGATGGCCGGGACGTGGTCCCGGAAGAGAAAGGAGTTCGTCGGGATGCCGTGGAGGAAGACGACGGGGTGGTCCCCCTCCTCGCTCTCTCCCCTGTCGGTGAACGCCACGTCGAGGTCGTGGCCGTCCACCGTGACCGTCGCGCTGTCCTGCCCGGCCGTCCAGTCGTCGTACGCTGGCATGGGGACTGAGCCCACGCCCGCCCTACGGGTGAAACTGGTGCCCGTGAGCGCCGGGACCGAACAACCGGAGAGGTTTTGCTCCCGGTGTACGAACGTGCCCAATGCTATCATGGACGCAGCGAGACTACACGAGTACACGGAGGACATGGGCAACGCGCTGTCCATCGACGAAGTGGACGAGCCCGAAATCACCCGCTCGGACGGCGTCATCATCGAGGTGGACGGCGCGGGGTGGTGCCAGACGGACAACCACGTCATCGAGGGGATGTGGGAGCAGTACATGCCACAGGACCTCCCGATGACGCTGGGCCACGAGAACGCCGGCACGGTCATCGAGACCGGCGAGGAGGTGACGACGGTGTCGGAGGGCGACCAGGTTATCTGTCACCCTGTCGTTACCTGTGGGAAGTGTCGCCCCTGCCGGCAGGGCGAGGACATGTACTGCGAGAACATCGAGTTCCCCGGCCTCTCGCGGGACGGCGGGTTCGCCGACCAGCTGCGCACCTCCGAGCGCTCGGTCATCCCGCTGCCCGACGACGTCGACCCGGCCGAGATCGCCCCGCACGCGGACGCGGGCATCACGGCCTACCACGCGGTCAAGAAGGCCGTCGACGGCCTCGTCCCCGGTGACTACGCCGTCGTCGTCGGCGTCGGCGGCCTCGGACACATCGGCCTCCAGTGTCTCGACGCGATGAGCGCGGCGAAGGTCGTCGCCCTCGACGTCAAGGAGGAGGCCCGGTCGCTGGCCGAGGACCTCGGGGCGGCCCACACGTTCGACCCGAGCAGCGACGACGTGGCGGCGGAACTGGAGTCGCTGACCGACGGGCGGATGGCCCCGCAGGTCCTCGACTTCGTCGGCGCCGACTCGACGCTCTCGATGGGTCCGGATATCGTCTCCCCAGGCGGCGACCACCACGTCATCGGCTACGGCGGCCACGTCCACGAGCCGGCACAGGCGCTCGTCAACGGCGAGCTCGCCTACAAGGGGACGCTCGTCGGCCAGTACACCGAACTGCAGGAACTCGTCGCGCTCGTCGCCAGCGGGGAGGTCGAACTGCGCACCTCGCGGTACCCGCTGGAGGAGGTCAACGAGGTAGCCGAGGCGCTCGAACACGGCGAAATCGAGGGCCGCGCGGTCATCGTCCCGTAGCGCGACCGGCCCCCCACGCTCACTCTTCTATCGCGGTCGCGGGACGGTGCCGTCGGTGCTGTGGTCGACGAGGCGCGCCCAGTCGACCGTCCCGCGCGCGAGGTCGAACGTCATCACGGCGAAGGCGGCGAGGAGGGCCGCCGCGAACGCGGTGGCGCCGAGGGCGCTCACGGCGGGCGCGCCGGTCAGTTCCCCGATGAGGAGGACGGCGACGCTCAGGACCTGTACGGCCGCGATGGACTGGATTGCGGTCATGGCCCCGTCTACACCCTCCGGACGGATAGCCTCCGCGCGAGGCCCCCTGTCACGCCCCGAGTTCGCGCGTGACGGCGTCCCCCGCCGGTGACCCGCACGCCCATCCGAATCCTCACCACGGTCCCCCACCAAGCGCCCGCATGGACACACACGAGCAGGTCAGCGAGGCGCGGTTGCGCGCCGACGTCGAGCGGAACGGCGAGTTCGGCGCAGTCGCGGGACCGGGCAACGGCCGGACCGTCCCCACGGGCAGCGAGGCCAACCGCGAGGCACGCGAGTATCTCGTCGAGCGACTCGAATCCGCGGGACTGGACGTCCGCGTCGACGCGGTCGGGAACGTCGCGGGCCGATGGATGGCGGGGACCGCGGACCCCGACGCCGCGCCCGTCGCCGCCGGGAGCCACCTCGACTCGGTGCCCGAGGGCGGCATCTTCGACGGGCCGCTGGGGGTGTACGCCGCCCTCGAAGCCGTCCGTGCCATGCAGGACGCCGGCGCGCGCCCCGAGCGCCCCGTCGAGGTGGTCTCGTTCACCGAGGAGGAGGGAGCCACGTTCGCCTCCGGCCTGCTCGGGTCGTCCGTCGCGACCGGCGCGCGGTCCGTCGGAGACGCCCTCGCGCTGACCGACGGCGAGGGACGGACGCTGGAGGAGGCGCTCGACGACGCCGGCTTCCGCGGCGAGGGGCGACTCGACGCGGGCGGGTGGGACGCGTGGCTCGAACTCCACGTCGAACAGCACACCGAACTGGAGTCCTCGGGGACGCCCGTCGGCGTCGTCACGGACATCACGGGCATCACCCACTGCGACGTGGTCGTCGAGGGCGAGGCGAACCACGCCGGCGC
>CAYYSW010000001.1:0-23099 GCA_964474395.1 uncultured Halobacteriales archaeon | reverse complement strand
CCGGACGGACGCGCTCGCGGCCGCCAGCGAGTTCGTCCTCGGCATGGAGGAACGTGCGGAGGAACGCGCCAGCGAGGACCCGGCGGCGGTGGGCACCGTCGGGTCGCTGACCGTCGCGCCGAACGCGACGAACGTCGTCCCTGGGCGCGTCGAACTGGGCGTGGACATCCGGAGCACGGACTACGACTCGATGAACGCGCTCTGTGACGGGGCGCGCAACGACCTCGCCCGCCTCGAGACCGAGCGCGGCGTCGAGACCGTCTTCGAGCGCGGGTTCGACCTCGAACCGACGCCCATGGCCGAGCGGTGCCTCGCGGCGAGCGAACGGGCGGGCGAACGCGCGGCGGTCGGGACGCGCCGGATGCACTCGGGGGCCGCCCACGACACGATGTACGTCGCGGAGGTCACCGACGCCGGGATGCTCTTTGCCCCCTCGCGGGACGGCCTCTCGCACACGCCCGAGGAGTGGACCGACTGGGCGGATTGTGCGGCCGCGACGCGCGTCCTCGCGGGGGCGCTGGCGGACCTCGCGGGCGCGGACTGACCGCGAGCGACCGGGCGAGCGTTCAAGTACGGGAGCGCGGCCAGCCCTGGCGTGACCTGACTGCCGCCGTGCGGTGTTCCGCGGGACCAGTTCCCGGACCGCGGCGGGGCGATCCCCGCTCCGGAGCGCGACGCACCACCGCACGGGCTACCCGGAGCACCCGCTCGGCACCGCGCTCACCGCGCGCGTCGCCTGCTCGCCACTTCCCACCAGCGCCGGCCACGGCTATTTCTCGCCGCGCGTCGAACTGCCACGCATGGAGGACGTGGTACCTGCGCGCATCGACCGCTTCGCCCGGCTGGTCGGTCCGTCGAGCGACGGCATCGTCGCGGAGATGGACGCCTACGCCGAGACGACGGGGTTCCCGACGGTCGGTCCCGCCGTCGGGGGCTGGCTCCGACTGCTCGCCCGCATGGTCGGGGCCGAACGGGTCTTCGAGTTCGGGTCCGGCTTCGGCTACTCGGCGTACTGGTTCGCCGAGGCGCTCCCCGAGGACGGCGAGGTGGTCCTGACGGAGTTCGACGCCGAGCGATGCGAGCGGGCCGACGACTACCTCTCCCGGGGCGGCTACCGCGACCGGGCGACCATCGAGCAGGGCGACGCGCTCGAGGTTGTGGAGTCGTACGACGGCCCGTTCGACGTGGTGCTCATCGACAACGAGAAGGAACGCTACGCGGCGGCCTTCGAGGCGATACGGGAGAAAGTCGCCCCCGGCGGCGTCGTCGTCGCGGACAACGCCATGACCGCCGGGCCGATGGACTTCGACGCGCTGATCGAACTCGTCGCCGGCGAGGACGTCGAGGCGGGCGACGCCACGAGAGGCGTCGCCGAGTACCTCGCGGCGGTCAGCGACGCAGAGGAGTTCGAGACGGGACTGATTCCGCTCGGCGAGGGGGTTGCGGTGAGTCACCGACGCGAGCGGAATCCGTAACAAAGGTTAGTATAGGACCGCCCGATGTGAGCGTATGCCAGGAGGCACCGACATGACGCTCCGGCCGTTCCTGTGGCGCGCCGAACGACTGTACCCCGACACGGAAGTCGTCTCGCGCACCTCGGAGGGCATCGAACGGTACACCTACGCCGAGTACGGCGACCGCGTCCGCCAGCTCGCGAACGCGCTCGACGAACTGGGCATCGAGGAGGGCGACCGGGTGGGGACGTTCTGCTGGAACCACCACCTGCACTTCGAGACGTACTTCGCCGCCCCGTCGATGGGGGCACAGCTCCACACCATCAATCCCCTGCTCCCCGCCGAGCACATCCGCTACATCGTCGGGAACGCGGAGGACAAGGTGCTGTTCGTCGACCCGTCGCTGCTGGAGGCGCTCGAACCCGCCGTCCAGTCGCCGGAGTTCGACCAGGTGAAACAGTACGTCGTGATGGCCAGCGAGGTGCCGGAGACGGACCTCGACGCCGTCTCCTACGAGGAGTTCATCGACGGCCACTCGACGGAGTACGACTGGCCGGACGTGAGCCAGGACCAGCCCGCCGGGATGTGTTACACCTCGGGGACGACGGGCAAGCCCAAGGGCGTCGAGTACACCCAGCAGATGCTCTGGGCGCACACGATGGAGTCCCAGAGCCCGCAGGGGATCCCGATGGCCGACGACGACGTCGTCATGCCCGTCGTGCCGATGTTCCACGTCAACGCGTGGGGGATGCCCTTCACCGCCACCGCCGGCGGGGCGAAACACGTCTACCCCGGCCCCTCGCCGAACCCCGAGGACCTCGCGAGCCTCATCGAGGAGGAGGGCGTCACCATCACGGCGGGCGTCCCGACGGTGTGGCTCGGCCTCATGGACTACTGCAAGGAGAACGAGGTCGACCTCTCGGCGCTCGACCAGGTCATCGTCGGCGGGTCGGCCGCCCCCAAGTCGATGATCCGCTGGTTCAACGACCAGGGCGTCGAGGTGCTCCACGCGTGGGGGATGACCGAGATGTCGCCGATCGGTTCCGTCGCCCACCTGAAGGGCGACCTGGAGGACGCCGACGACTCGGTGAAGGTCGACAAGCGGTCCAAGCAGGGGCTGATGGTCCCCGGACTGGAGTTCCGCGTCATCGACGACGACGGCGAGGAGATCGACTGGAACGGCGAGGACTTCGGTGAACTGTGGGTCCGCGGGCCCTCCGTTACGACGGAGTACTTCGCCCGCCCCGAGGCCAACGAGGAGGACTTCGAGGACGGCTGGCTGAAGACCGGCGACGTCGTGACCGTCGACGAGGACGGCTACCTGAAGATCGTCGACCGGGCGAAGGACGTCATCAAGTCCGGCGGCGAGTGGATTTCGAGCGTCGAACTGGAGAACTCCATCATGGCCCACGACGGGGTGAGCGAGGCCACCGTCATCGGCGTCCCCCACGAGCGCTGGCAGGAACGGCCCGTCGCGTTCGTCGTTCCGAAGTCGGGCATCGACCGGGAGACCCTCGAGGAGGAGGTCATGGACCTCCTGCGCGAGGAGTACCCCAAGTGGTGGCTCCCCGACGACATCGTGTTCATCGACGAGGTGCCGAAGACTGCCACGGGCAAGTTCTCGAAGAAGGACCTGCGCGACGAGTACGCCGACGGCGACATGTTCGAGGGACAGGTCCCCGAGGAGGCCGCCCCCGACGAGGACTGAACCGGCCACCGCGGAGTAGTCGGGCACCGCGACGACCGGCCCCGCCGTGCGAACGGCGACAACTGTTCGCACCGGGCCGCCCGTTCCACGAGTTTCTTTGGTGTTCCACCCCAAGGGTCGGTAGCCATGGAGTTACTCGACGATTCGGTCGTCCCCGAGCACGCGCGGGCGGTCAAGCAGGAGGCCCGCGAGTTCGCACAGGAGCACATCGCGCCTGCGGCCCAGGAGTACCATAACTCCGGAGAGTACCCGTGGGACATCCTCGAAGCGGGGATGGACGCCGGCCTCGTCGCCCAGGACATCAGCGAAGAGTGGGGCGGACGCGGTCTCGACCTCTACGAGGTGTTCGCCATCGCGGAGGAGTTCTACCGCGCGGACGCGGGCATCGGCCTGACGATGATGCTCGCTTCCTTCGGTGCCGAAATCGTCGAGGAGTACGGGAACGAGGAGCAGAAAGAGGAGTTCCTCCGACCCGTTGCGGAGAACGAACAGATAACCGGCCTCGCGGTGTCCGAACCCGACACGGGGAGCGACCTCGCCGGGATGACCACGAGCGCCGACCTCGACGAGGAGGCCGGCGAGTGGGTTATCAACGGCGAGAAGTACTGGATCGGCAACGCCGTCGAGGCCGAGTGGGTCACCCTCTACGCCAAGACCGGCGAGGGCGAGGACCGCTACTCGAACTACTCGATGTTCATCGTCCCGACCGACGCCCCCGGCTACGAGGCCGAGCACATCCCCGAGAAGATCGGTATGCGCGCCTCGAAGCAGGGCCACATCGTCCTCGACGACTGTCGCATCCCCGAGGAGAACCTCGTGGGCACCGAGGGCGCGGGCTTCTACATCCTCGCGGAGTTCTTCAACCACGGCCGTATCGTCGTCGGGGGCCACGGTCTCGGTCTCGCCGCGGCGGCCATCGAGGAGGCGTGGGAGTTCACCCACGGCCGGCAGGCCTTCGGCCGCGACGTGAGCGACTTCCAGGCCGTCCAGCACATCCTCGCGGACATGCGCATGGAGTTCGAGGCGGCGCGCGCGCTCAACTGGCGGGCCGCCGAGAAGGTCGCCGAGAACGAGAACGGCGGGCTCTGGGCCGCGATGGCCAAGACGAAGTCCACCGAGGTGGCGAACTTCTGTGCCGAACGCGCCATGCAGCTGCACGGCGGCCGGTCCATCCTACAGGACCGCCGCATCTCGCGGGTCTACCGCGACGTGCGCATCCCGGTGGTGTACGAGGGGGCCAACGAGATCCAGCGCAACCTCATCTACCGGCAGGCGCAGTTCTGAGCGACGACTGACCCGAACCGATGCGGCGTCGGCGCCGACCGCCGGAAACTACTCCTCCCCCGCGTCCGACGGCACCGGTATGCGCGCCTCGACGCTCGTCATCGCCATCGGCATCGTCCTGCTCGTGTTCCCCGAACCCGCGACCAGCGGTCTCGGCCTGTTGCTCATCCTCGTGGGCGTCCTCATGCGGTTCGTCTGAGGCGGGCCGCGGGCTCAGAACCCCTCGCGGAGGAACGTCTCCTCGGGCGGGAACAGCGCCGCGAGGGTCCCCGCCGCGCCGTCCCCCTCCGCGGTCAAATCGCCGTAGAGCCGCGCGTCCGTGACCGACCGGTAGCCGACCGCGACCTGCGAGAGCGTCCCCACGTCGGTTCTCACCTCGGGCGCCGCGTCCGTCCGCTCGCAGGTCGCCCGACCACCCTCGACGCGTAGTTCGAAGGTGTCGTCGTTCCAGTCGGCGAGGCCGTCGGCGACCGCGAGCGTCACCGTCCCGTCCGCGCCCCCGGGATACGAGAGGGCTTCGAGCGCGCGCTCCACGTCCACGAGCCGGCTCATTGGCCCGGGCTTGACCTCCACCTCGACGGCCCGCGGGTCCGCCGCGAGGTCCTGGAGGGTGGTGTCGACGGGGCCGTACAGCCGGACGCGCTCGACCTGCGAGTCGTGGTAGCGACAGAACCGGAGGAGTTCGAGGCGCGCACCGTGGTCGACGGCGCAGGCCTCCCGGACGTCCATCCGCCGGCCGTCGCCGCCCTCCTCGTCGATACCGTAGACGAGGTAGCCCCGCAGGTCGCCGTCGCGTTCCCAGCCGTAGACGTAGGGGTCGTCGTCCCACCACGCGAACACGCGCTTTCGCCACCACTCCTCGGTCCGGTGCATCGTCAGGCCGCGGTCGTTCGCGGCGCGGTACACGTCCTCCAACGCCGCCCAGTCGTCGGCGGAGAGTTCGCGAAACCGGCCGCCGGCGGCGGTGTCGTCGTCCCCGCCCGCGCCGTCCGTGGACCGTACCTCCACGGCGTCGAGAAACGAGAGCGCGTCGGGGTCGAAGGTGGTCTCGGCGTACTTCGAGGTCATCGCCCAGCCGTACTTCCGGTAGAAGGCGAACTCGAAGGGCCACAGCGCCGAGAACCAGTGCTCGCGCTCGCGGTACTCCGAGAGGGACTCCGCGAGCAACTGCCGGACGAGCCCCCGACGGCGGTTCTGCGGGGGCGTCGAGACAGCCGAGACGCCGCCGACGGCGTGTGGCTCCCCGCGGACGTCGAGCGTGAACCAGTGGTGTCGGCCGGTACAGAGCAGTTCGTCGCCCTCGTACACCCCGCGGGGGTCGCCCGGCTGGGCGGGCTCCGGTACCTCGTCGTGTTCGTCCGGGTCGTAGCGCTCGGTCGGGCGGAAGGCGTAGGTGAGGAGGCGGCGGAACTCGTCGCGGTCCGCCTCGGGGACGGGGCGGTACTCTGTCATACCACCCCATGCCGGCCGGGCCGGGTTAACTCCACCCCTGCCGTGCGAAGCGGTGGCGTGACCGCGGCGGGCCGACGGCCTACAGGTCGCTCTCGCCGGCCAGCAGGCGGTAGCTCTCCAGCGTGCCCGCCATCGCCGTCGCGCCGTCGCCCGCCTTCGATTCCTCGCCGTACGCCACCCATTTCGTGTCGCCGTCGTGGTGGGTGTAGCTGTACAGCTCGAAGGCGTCGCCCGTCTCGACGATGACGTCGATGACGGCGCCTTCGGGTGCGTCGGGGCCGAGAATCGCGTTCCGCGTCGCCTCGTCGTGGTCCATCACCCAGACGGCGACGGCCGCCTCGCGGTCGAACAGCAGGTCGCGGGCCGCCTCCTCGCTCAGCGGGCCCTCGGGCCAGCCCTCGGCGGGGGTGGGGTCCATGCTCATGGACCGGGATACGGCCGGACGGCACTTATCGCCGCCGGCAGCGGGTCCCGGGGGGACGACCCGCCCCCGTCCCCGAGCGCCGCCCCCGTTTATGTCGCGGCGGGGAGAGGACACGGTATGGCCGACATCGACCTCACGCTCGTCGATCGGGGGCGGGTCCACGCGGACACGAACTTCGTCATCGACGGGCACAGCGTGGCGACACACTCCGACCGGAGCCCGGAACACGACTACGCGGAGTTCGTCGTCTGGAACCTCGTCATCGAGACGGCCGAGGCGACGGTGCTCTGGGACACCGGCTCTCACCCCGACGCGGGCGACGGCTACTGGCCCGCCCACCTCTTCGAGGCGTTCGCGCACGTCGACGCCGCCGACCACCACCTGCCCGACGACCTCGACGCGGCGGGGTACTCGATGGAGGACATCGACGCGGTCGTGATGAGCCACCTCCACCTCGACCACGCGGGCGGGCTGGAACACTTCGCGGGGACCGACGTGCCGGTGTACGTCCACCGCGATGAACTGCCGTTCGCGTACTACAGCGCGAAGACCGCCGAGGGTTCCATCGCCTACCACGCGCCCGACTTCGACCACGAGCTCAACTGGCAGGTCGTCCACGGCGACCGGGTCGAACCGTTCCGCGGGGTCGAACTCCTCCACCTGCCGGGCCACACCCCCGGCCTCATGGGCGCGCTCATCGACCGGGTCGACGGCCCGCCGGTCCTCGTCGTCGGCGACGAGGCGTACGTCGGCGCGAACTACGAGGACGGCCGCCCGATGGCGACCGGCCTGCTCTGGTCGAACCGCGACTGGCACGAGAGCCTCCAGTACGCCCGCGACATCGAACGGCGCCACGACGCGACGGTGCTGCTGGGTCACGACCTCGACCGCTTCGAGCAGTTACAGGGCGAACTGTAGCGCTCAGGCGGATGCGGCGTCCGTCCCCGCCCCTTCGCCGGACTCCTCGGGGCCGTCGCCGGCGAAGCGTTCGTAGAGGCGCGCCCACACCACCAGCGCGGGCGGGAGCACGAGCAGCGAGGTGAGGTACGCGTAGAGGATGGACAGCGCCGTCAGCACGCCGAACTGCCCGAGGATGGGCGTGATGGCCAGCACGAGGACGCCGATGCCCGTCGTGGTGGTGAGCATGCTCCCCGTGAGCGCCCCGCCGGTCCCCAGGACGGTGCGTTCGAGCGCCGGGAACAGCGGTCGTTCCTCGTACTCGTCGGCGAAGCGGTGGACGACGTGGACGGAGTAGTCGATACCGAGTCCGATGGTGATGGAGAGGATGGTCGCCGTCAGCGCGTTGAACGGGATGGAGAAGTACCGCATCGACGCCGCGAGCAACGCCAGCGTGACGACGATGGGCACGAGGTTGACGATGCCGAGCGTCGCGTAGCCCGTGATGAGGCGGTAGATGAAGACGAGGAACAGCGCCGTCAGGAGGAGCGCGATGGCGAGGCTCTGGATGGCCGAATCGAAGATGGTGTCCGAGACGGCCTGGAAGACGATGGTCTGGCCCGTCGCCGTCGCCGGGTAGCGAAACCGGTCGGCGATGGCCTCGCCGTCCGCGGTCAGTTCCGACTGGGGGACGTCGCCCTTCGCGGTGTAGACCACCTGTGCGCTCCGGTGGTCCTCGGCGAGATATCGGTCCGCCTGCCCGCTCACCGGCGAGTCCGCCAGCGCTTCGTATATCTCCCCGAGGTTGTCGTCGGGGATGCCGTTGTCGTCCCGGTCGTTCCGGTCGACGAGCGCGCGGAACTCGGGGTCGCGCTCGGCGTAGCTCCGGATGACGGTGACGATGCTCTGGGACTCCGCGCGCCGGTCGTCCACGACGAATGAATCGGGCGGGTTCTGGCCGACGCGGTACATCCGTTCCAACGCCGTCTCCCGTTCCATCGGCCCCTCGACGTACACCGTCACGGACTGCTGGTTGCCCGACTCGAAGTTATCGGAGAGGTAGTTCAGGTTCGCCGTTGCGCTGTACTCACCGGGGGCCAGCGGTTCGGGCAGGCGGTCGAGGTAGTCGGGCGTCTCCTCGGGCGGGAGGAAGTCCTCCTGCTGGAAGCTGGTGGAGACGCCCGTCGCGTACACCCCCGCACCCGCCGAGACGACCAGCACGAGCAGGAGGAAGAGGGCGGGCGCCCGGCGACCGACCTCGACGCCGCCGGTGAGGACGCGCCCGAGCAGCGACCCCTCCTCGCCGAGCGGCGACTGGCCGATGCGCGGGATACCGCGGGCCGCGCGTATCTGGTCGGTCAGCAGCTTCGCCGCCGGGAGGAAGACGCCGAAGACGAGGAACGTGAACGTGATACCGACCGCCGCCACGAACCCGAAGTCCCTGATGGGTCCGAGCGAACTCGTCAGGTTGGCCGCGAAGCCGATGACCGTCGTCCCCGTCACGAGGAAGAACGCGACGAGCAGCTGGCGCAGGGTGACGCGCATCGACGTCTCCATGTCCTCCGTCCGGAGCTCCTCGCGGTAGCGGTTGACCGCGTGGATGCCGAAGTCGATGCCGACCGCCAGCAGGAGCGGCGGCACCGCGATGAGCATCTGGGAGAACGGGATACCCACGAGCCCCATGAACCCGAACGTCCAGACGATGGCCATGACCAGCGAGACCACCCCCAGCAGGAGGTCCACGGGGTCGCGGTAGGCCACGACGAGGAACAGCAGGATGAACAGCGAGGCCGCCGGGACGACGATGGCCAGCGAGTCGAAGATGACCCGCGAGAACTCGTCGTTGATGATGCCCGACCCGAACACCTCGATGGTCGGGGCGGTGGTGCTCACGACGTGCTGTGCCTCCAGCTGGATGGTCGTGACGGTGCCCGCCCCGCCGCCACCGCCGGGGCCGCCACCGCCGCCCGAGGAGCCGCCCGGGATGGAGTGGGAGACGGACCCGATGGCGGCGCTGGCGGTGGCCGCCCGCGCGTTGAAGTCCGTCGAGAGGGTGCTGGCGAAGCCCGGTCGCCCGGCCAGTTGGGTGACGGCCCGGTCTATCTCGCCGGGCGTCGCGCCCTCGACGGCCCGAATCTGCGCGTCGAGGGTCGTCGCGTCGGGGTTCAACTGCCGGGCGACACTCCCCGCGGCGCTGCTCGACCCGACGACACGGAGGTCCTCGCGGTCGGCGAGTGCCTCCTGGGTCTCCAGCATCCGCAACAGGGCGGGTTTCGCGAGCACGTTCTGTTCGCGCTGGATGAGCGAGGTGCCCGCGGTGCCCTCGGCGAAGCTCGGGGAGAACTCCCGGTTGACGTCGTCGAAGGCCTCCTGTGCGGGGACGTCGCTGGTGAACTGGTCGGTCCCCGAGTCCGTCGAGATGCCCCCGAGGCCGACGGCGAAGACGGCCGTCAGCAACAGGAACGCCACGAGGACGGCGCGCGTGTGCTCGATGACGAGGCTGTCGACCCGTTCGACGACCCGCTCGACGGTGCGGTCGGTGCCGGCCATCTACCGGCGGGAGATGACGACGTAGCCGATGCCGAGCATCAGGACCGTCAGGAGGCCGACGGGGAGCCAGCCGACCTGCAGGAGGCCGCCGTCCTCGCCCTCGGTCACCTCGATGGGGACGCGGTAGGTGTCCGAGAGCATCGTGTCGCCGTCGGCGTCGTCGTACTGGAAGTCCACCGAGACGGGGTAGGTCTTCTCGATGGCGCCCTCGGCGGCGCTGACGCGGAACTCCATCTCGGCGGACTCGCCGGGGTCGAGCCCGGTGACGAACGCCTCGCTGTCGCCGATGGAGACGGGGTCGTCGCCGAACAGTTTCGCCGAGATGTCCGTGAGTCGCTCCTCGCCGTTGTTGGTCACCCGGAGGGTGACCTGCGTGGTCCCGCCGGCCTCGACGGTGGCGTTGACCGGCTCGACCGTGAACTCGTCGCGTGCGGGCCCGACGTCGCCGCGGACGTAGAGCGGGTCCGACTGCTTGGTGGCGCCGTCGGTCCCCTCGTAGCGCACCTGCACGGTGAACTGCCGGGGCGCGGCGCCCGCGCCGTCGGCGACGCTCACGTCGTAGCTGAAGGGTGCGCCCTCGCCGGGACGGAGCGTCCCGACGGCGTACTCCGTCTCGCTGACGTCGAGCGACCCGGAGGTCGGCTGGAGGACGAGCACCGCGTTCTCGGCGACGTTCGGCCCCCGATTGACGACCGTGCCCTCGATGGTCCCGTCCTCGCCGACACGCAGGGAGACGTTCGTGTCGGCGACGTCGAAGTCCTGCTCGCCGTTGGGCGTGATGCCCGTCGTCAGCGTGTCGGAGGTCCCCGATTCGCCGCTCTCCGTCGTGTACCCGACGGTGAGGTCGACCGCGTAGGCGCGCTGTTCGGCGCCCGGCGTCGTCCCCGCCTCGACGGTGAAGCGCTTCGTGTCGCCGGCTGCCCAGTCGCCGACGTAGACCCGCGCCGACTGCGCGCCCCCGAAGTTCAGCGCTGCGTTGGGCGAGTCGAGCGTCACCGCCGCGCGCTGCAGGTCCTCGGAGCCAGTGTTGCGGAGCGTGTAGGTGACGTTCCCCGAGTCGCCGACGTTCACGCCGGAGTCGACGTCGACCACCTCGATGTCGAACTGCTGGCTGTCGCTCGGCGTCACGCCGGCCGTCAGGGTGGCTGAGCGTGCCTGTTGACCGTCCGGCGTCGTGTAGTTCACCGTGAGGTCGACCGCGTACGAGCGGTCCTCGGCGCCGGGCGCGAGAGTCCCCTCGACTGTGACGCGCTTTCGCTCGCCGGGTTCCCACTCGCCGACGAAGACGCGCGCCGACTGTGCGCCCCCGAACGAGAGGGCGGCGTTCGACGACTGGATGCTCACCGCGGCGTCCGTCACCGTCTCGCTGCCCGTGTTCTCGACGACGAACGTGACGTCGCCGGACTCGCCCGGCGCGACGTCCGACCGCACGTCGACGACCTCGAAGTCCGCGCTCTCGGTGACCTCGACCTCGACGGTCATCGTCTCGGTCCGGGTGTCGGTCTCCCTGTCGCCGTCGCTCGCGTCGTACTCGCTGGTGTAGCGGTACTCGACGACGACGTCGACCTCGTAGGTGCCCGGTTCGGCGTCCTCGTCCACCCGGACCTGGAAGGGGACCTGCGTGGTCGTGCCGTCGGGGAGCGTCCCGAGCGAGACGTCGCCGGTCCGGACCGAGAGGGGCGCGTCCCCGGCGTCGAGTCGCGCGGAGACGCCGCGTGCGGTCGTCACCTCGCGTTCGACCTGCGGGTTGCTCGCGCCGTCCGTGATGCGTCCGGTGTTGGTGAGCGTCACCTGGAGCGCGGTCGTCTGACCGGCCTGCACCCGGCCCTCCGAGACGGACGCCGAGAAGTCGGGGCGACCCTCCGCGTCGGTGTCGGCCTGCGGCGCGCTCGAGGTGCTGTCGCCACCGCCCGAGGTCTGGCTGCCCGCCTGCTGGAACGGACCGGACGCGGACGCGTCGCTCATCCCCACCGCGAGGGCCGGGGCCGCACCCGAGACGAGGACGCAGAGCGCCACGAGTGCCGTCAGAAGGAGGTTTCGAGACGTCACGACCACCACCCACCGCGACGGACCGCCGCTGTTGTCATTGTCCTACAAACACAGTCCAACTGGTTAAGCCCCGGTAAACTCCTCGGGGGTTTCCGAGGTGGGGTTCCGGCGACCGTCCGACACTGGGGGCGCTCCTCCGTTGGACGGAACGGAGTGGCGCCTACGCCACGTGGTCGTCCTTTTCCACGAGACCGTAGGCGGACGTGAGGTAGTCGACGAGCCAGTCGACGGTGTCGGGGTCGTAGGTCCAGAAGCCGTAGAACTCGCGGTCGGCGCGTTCCTCCGCCAGCAGCGCACACTTGTTGGAGTCGACGCCGGCACCGTCGTAGACGACGAACCAGGACGTCGCTATCTCGTCGGCCCGCTCGGCGTGGATGGTGAAGCCCTCGTGGTCGGGCATCTCGACGTCCGGATAGCCGTAGGCGTGGACGTCGAGGTTCTCGCGGGTGCCCAGTTGCTCGTAGACGTCCATCTGTGTCTCGATGATGGAGAGCTTCTGGAAGCCGGCGTGGACCTGCCCGGCGCCGATGCGCCACGCCCGGTCCTCGATCTCCCGCGAGGCGGCGACCATCTGGCGCGTGTCGTAGGACGTGAACATCGTCTCGTCCAGGTGGTCGAGGATGGGCGCGCGCCCGTCGCGTTCGAAGTGCGGTTCCGTCCCCCGGTTGGGGCTGAGTACGTCCTCGACGCTGGCGGCGGTGAGGAACTCGTCGCCCTTGCTGAGAACGACGTACGACGAGGGACCCTCGCCCTCTCCCGACCGGACCTCGACGTTCCGGTCGTGGAAGTGTTCACGCAGCGAGTCGGTAACGCTGGGGTCGGCGTTGAAGACCGTCAGGGTCTTCTCGTGGGACTCGACGCCAGCGATTAGTTCGGTGAGCGACATCCTCCGTAGGTCCCCCACGCCACCACCGCTTATAGACCTTTACCCGACAGCGACGAACCACCCATAGCGGACCTGTGCGTACCGTCAGCGGGTCGTTCTGGTTGCACCGATTCCGGGTACGGTCCGGCGACCAGTCGAGCGCCCGAACTGTGCCTGCCGAGGACTCTTCAGCGTCGAGCACGTTGTGCTACGATGTGACACGCCCAGAACCCGCCGACATCGACCCGCCGTACCGATACGAATGCGTCGAGTGTGGCCACCGGCTGGAGGCGGAGTCGCGCCCGAACCGATGTCCGGAGTGCGACGGTGACATGCGGAACATCAGCATCCCCCGGGAGTAAGAAGGAGGTCCCGCCGGCGGTCCCCCGACCGGCTCGTGAGTCGTCCCACCGTACATATCAGAAATATTTCTATCAGGTCCATCATCAGGTCCCGGCAGCATTCCTCATAATCAATGTGTGCTAACACATGGTAAACGCTTTAGGCCGTAGGTTGTGACTGGAGGCTAGGGCCTTCGGGCCATGAGTCCATATGACTGGAAATGAACTGGTTTGGCGAATCGCCGGTGGATCCGGTGACGGTATCGATTCGACCAGCCAGAACTTCGCGAAAGCGCTGATGCGCAGCGGTCTCTGCGTGTTCACGCATCGACACTACCCGTCGCGAATCCGTGGCGGGCACACGTACGTCGAAGTACGCGCGGGCGAGGACGAGGTCAAGTCCCGCGGCGACGGCTACAACTTCCTGCTGGCGCTGGGCGACTCGTTCGCCCGCAACCCCAAGGAGGAGGCGTACTACGGCAACGAAGAGGTCAAACCCCTCACCGAGAACCTCGACGAACTCCGCGAGGGCGGCATCATCGTCTACGACGAGGGGCTCCTCGACGGCGACGAGGTCGGCGACCTCGAGGAACGCGCCGAGGAGAACGACTGGCACGTCTACCCCCTCGACCTGCGCGGGATGGCCCGCGAGCACGGTCGGGAGGTCATGCGCAACACGGCCGGCGTCGGCGCGACCTGCGCGCTCGTCGGCATGGAGCTCGAACCCATCGAGACGCTGATGGAAGAGCGCATGAGCGGCGACATCCTCGAACAGAACATCGAGATCCTCCGGATGGCGCGCGACCAGGTCGCGGAGATGGACCACGACCACGACATCAGCGTGCCGTCGGGCAGCCACGACGAGGACCAGGTCCTCGTCTCGGGCAGCACGGGCATCGCCTACGGCGCCATCGACGAGGGCTGTCGGTTCATCGCGGGCTACCCGATGACCCCGTGGACCGAGGTGTTCACCATCATGACCCAGAACCTGCCGGACCTCGGCGGTATCTCCGAGCAGGTCGAAGACGAGATCGCGGCCGCGGCGCTGGCCCTCGGCGCCTCGCACGCGGGCGTGAAGGCCATGTCCGGGTCCTCGGGCGGCGGGTTCGCCCTGATGAGCGAACCGCTCGGCCTCGCCGAGATGACGGAGACGCCCGTCGTCCTCGTCGAAGCCATGCGGGCCGGCCCCTCGACGGGCATGCCGACCAAGCCCGAACAGGCCGACCTCGAACACGTCCTCTACACGAGCCAGGGAGACTCCCACCGCGTCGTCTTCGCCCCCGGCAACGCCAAGGAGGCGTACGACCAGACGCGCAAGGCCTTCGAGATCGCCTACAACTACCACCTCCCGGCCATCGTCCTCTACGACCAGAAGCTCTCGGGCGAGCTCGTCAACGTCGACGAGTCGCACTTCGACCGCGATCCCAACCCCTCGCTCGGCGCGGTGCTGACCGAAGAGGAGATCGAGGACGCAGCGCACCACGCCTCGGGCAAGTTCCAGCGCTACCGCCACGACCCCGAAAACGGCGTCAGCCCGCGGACCATCCCCGGGCAGACCGGCGGGCGCTTCCTCGCCTCGGGGAACGAACACACCCCCGAAGGCCACATCAGCGAGGACCCGCACAACCGCATCATGCAGGTCGAACGGCGCGACCGCAAGCTGCAGGCCATCCGGGCGGACCTCGACGGGCGCGAGACGACGAACCAGACGCTCCACGACCCGACCGACGGCGACGCCGAGTACGGCATCATGACCTTCGGCAGCCAGCAGGGCACCGTCGAGGAGGCCGTCGACCGCCTCGTCGAGGACGGCCACAGCGTGAAGGCACTGGGCGTAAGTGACCTCATGCCGTACCCCGAGGACGACGTCAGCGAGTTCCTCGAATCCGTCGACGAGTGTCTCGTCGTCGAGATGAACTCCAGCGCACAGTTCCGCGGGCTCACCCAGAAGGAACTGGGCCGCTTCGGCGAGAAGCTGACGAGCCTGTTGAAGTACAACGGCAACCCCTTCGAACCGCGCGACATCGTCGAGGGGTTCGAGACCAGCATCAACGGCGGGGACCTCCCCGACGAGAACACGCGGCTGGTCGGCGCAGCAGGTGACTAACCATGAGTGCATTCAGCGCAATCGGCGAGGACCGCGAGATCGAACAGGACGAGTACACGCCCGGCATCGAACCCCAGGCGACGTGGTGCCCGGGCTGTGGTGACTTCGGCGTCCTGAAGGCGCTGAAGGGCGCCATGGCCGAGGTCGGCCGCAGTCCCGAGGAGATCATGCTCGTGACTGGCATCGGCTGCTCGGGCAAGCTCTCGAGTTACTTCGAGTCCTACGGCTACCACTCCATCCACGGGCGCTCGCTGCCCGTCGCACGGGCGGCGAAGCTCGCCAACCCCGGCCTCGAAGTCGTCGCGGCGGGCGGCGACGGCGACGGCTACGGCATCGGCGGGAACCACTTCATGCACACCGCCCGGGAGAACCACGACATGGTCTACATCGTGTTCAACAACGAGATCTTCGGGCTGACGAAGGGCCAGACCTCCCCCACGAGCCCGAAGGGACACAAGTCCAAGACCCAGCCCCACGGCTCGGCGAAGGACCCGCTGCGTCCGCTCACGATGAGCCTGTCGGCCGGCGCGTCCTACGTCGCACGGACCGCCGCCGTCAACCCCAACCAGGCGAAGGAGATCATCGCCGAGGCCATCGACCACGACGGCTTCGCGCACATCGACTTCCTGACGCAGTGTCCGACCTGGAACAAGGACGCGAAGCAGTACGTCCCGTACACGGACATCCAGCAGTCCGACGACCACGACTTCGACATCACCGACCGCCGCGAGGCGAGCGAAGCGATGTACGAGGCCGAGACGGCACTCCACGAGGGTGAGGTGCTCACCGGTCGGTTCTTCCAGGACGACCGTCCCTCCTACGGCCAAGAGAAGCGCTCGCTCGGCGAGATGCCCGAGGAGCCGCTCGCGGAGCGCTACCACGACGCGGACTACGAGTGGGAGCGGTCGTACGACCTCCTCGACCGCCACAAGTAGAAGTAGCACACCGCATACCGGAATCGCTTTTTTCGGTTCGGAAGGTATTTTTTCCCGGACGCAAAAAGACAGTCCATGAGCGCAGACACCACCGAGGACCGCATCCTCTCCGTCCTCGAGGAGGATGCACAGGCCTCTTACGCGGAAATCGCGGACCGGGCGGGGGTGTCGAAGCCGACCGTCAGGAAGTACATCAACAAACTGGAGACCGAGGGCGTCATCGTCGGCTACTCCGCCGACATCGACCCGAAGAAACTCGCCAGCAAGACCATCGCCATGGTCGGCATCGACGTGGCGAGCGAGTCCTACGTGGAGGCCACGCGCGAGCTGAAGGACCTGGAGGAAGTCGAGTCGCTCTACACCTCCTCGGGCGACCACATGCTGATGGCCGAGATACGGGGCACCGACGGCAACGCCGTCGGCGACGTCATCTCCGAGCGCATCCTCTCCATCGAGGGCGTCACCGCCGCCCACCCCTCCTTCCTGCAGGAACGGCTGAAGTAACCGCCGAGTGCCGTCGCAGTCCGGAACCGGACGACGACGACGACGAGCCGTGCCGACACCGCCGGGATTAACCGTCGGATGCCCGTACATCCACCCATGCCGACGTATCACCGCCAGACGCGCGTCCGTGCACCGTTCGAGGAGGTCTGGAACTTCCACTCGCGGGTCGAGGGACTGGTGGCCCTGACCCCCCCGTTCATGAACCTCCGCATCGACGCGACACTGGGACCGGACGGCGACCGCGACCCGGAGGTCCTCGAGGCCGGGTCGAAGGTGTACGCCTCGGTTCGACCGTTCGGCCTCGGGCCGCGCCAGCGGTGGGTCTCGACCATCGTCGAACGCGAGGAGTGGGACGGCGCGGCGTACTTCGCCGACGAGATGGAGGAGGGACCGTTCCCCTACTGGCGTCACACGCACTCCTTCGAGGAGGACGGTGACGAGACGATAGTCAGCGACCACATCGAGTACCAGCTCCCGCTCGGGCCGGTGGGGAGCGTGGCGGGCGTCTTCGGCGACGTCGGGTTCGAACCGATGTTCCGGTACCGTCACCGGAAGACGAGAGAACGCTTCGAGTAGTCCGTCGTCCACAGCCCGCCACTCGTCGTTCGTCGGGGGCCGTCAGCCAACTCGGAGAGTACCCGCCGTCAGTCGAGGTCGGCGTCCATCTCGCGGGCCGCGCCGTCGAGGTGTTTCTCGAGCAGGGCGACGTTCTTCAGGTTCGCCTTGAACACGGCGTCGAAGAGGTCGCCGATGATCGGGACCGACCCCGCGGTGAAGTCGATGACGACGTTGAGCGCCATCCGGGCGGCCACGCCCTTCGGGACGCCGAGGCGCACCGCCTCGACGACGATGTACGTGGAGAACAGCGCCATCACGAGGTCGCCGGCCCCCGGTAGGAGCCCGACGATGGCGTCGGCACCGATTCGCCGGTTCGTCCCGGGGACCGGAATCGCCTCGTCGAGCAGTTTCGCGACGGTCCGACAGCGTTCGAGCGTCGCCTCCTGACTCGCCAGTTCTGACATGGGCGGGGGTTCACGAGCGCCACACATAGCCGTGGCGCCTGCAGCGCCCCCCGAACCGGACGGAGATGGGGAGGGGAGCGGGTAGCGCAACCACTAATCCCCTGCCTTCCCGACGGCGGGTGTGCAGTCCCCGTCGGAGTCGCCGGTCGTCCCGCCCGCCCTCGCCCTCGGCGTCGCCGTCGCCGCCGTCTCGACGAGCGCCATCCTCGTGGAGTGGAGCGACGCGCCGAGCCTCGTGAAGGCCCTCTACCGGGTGCTGTTCACGACGCTCCTCGTCGCTCCCGTTGCCCTCCGTCGACATCCGGGGTCGATGCGCGCGCTCCCGCGGCGCGACCTGCTCGGTGCGGGGGTCGCCGGCGTCGCACTCGCCGTCCACTTCGGCGCGTGGTTCGAGAGCCTCAACTGGACCAGCGTCGCCGCGAGCGTCACGCTGGTCCAGTCCCAGCCGGTGTTCGTCGCCGTCGGGGCCGCCGTCCTCCTCGACGAACGCTTCACCCGCCGGATGGCCGTCGGCATCGCCGTCGCGCTCGCCGGGATGGTCCTGATGTCCTCGGCCGACCTGCTGGGGGCGCCCGCCGCCGGCGCGACGCGCCCGCTGTACGGCGACGCGCTCGCCGTCCTCGGGGCGCTCGCGGCGGCCGTCTACGTCCTCGCGGGCCGGTCGCTCCGTCGGCGGGTCCACCTCTTCCCGTACGTCACCGTCGTCTACACGGTGTGTGCCGTCGCGCTGTTCGGCCTCGTCGTCGCACGTGGGTACCCCCTGTTTGCCTACCCCATCGAGGAGTGGGTCCTGTTCGCGGGGATGGCCCTCGGTCCCGGCCTCTTCGGGAGGACGGTGTTGAACTGGGCGATGGCGCACTTCTAGTCCAGCGTCGTCAGCGTCTCGCTGCTCGGCGAACCGGTCGTGAGCACTCTGCTCGCGGTGCTGTTGCTGAGCGAGGTGCCGGGCATCGTCACCGTCCTCGGCGGCGCCGTGGTGCTCCTGGGTATCTACGTCACCGCGGACGGCAGGGAGGCGGACTCCTGAGTCGGGGTGGGTTCGGACGACCGGGGGGGGGCCCGGGGGACCGGACTGTGGTCCGACCGGTCAGCCGATGATGATGTCGTTTTCGGAGTGGCGGCTCCCGTGCTCGCTCGCGGAGTCGGGACCGGGCTCGTTCGTAGAGCGGGGGCCGTTCCCGGTCTCGCCGTCCAGTTCGACCGCCTCGACGGCCGCGGCGACGGCGGCCTGTGAAGCGTGGTCGTCGGCCGTCCCGATGTCGGTCGGGTCGGTGTCGGTCGGGTCGTCGTCCGGCCCGCCACTCGTCGCCCCGTCGTCGGTGTTCGCGTCGGGAGCGGCCGGCCACGCCGTGTCGCCGCCGCCGTCGAGAAGGGGTCCGAGAGGGACGACCCCGTCGGGGGCACGTCCGGTCGCCGCTTCGAGCTCTCGTATCCGCTGTTGGACCTCGAGGTACTCGTCCAGAAGGTCGCTCAGCTCCGCACTGAGCGCTTCGATTCGGCCTTCGAGGTCCTCGACGCGGCGCATCACCACTACCGCATCACTGGGACGGCATAAGCGTACGTCAGACGAGTATCTGATTTCGGATGTTTCCGGTGTGAACGGAGGGTCGAATCAGGCCCGTTCCGCCTCGATGGCCTCCCGGGCCTCGAAGACCGCCTCGGCGGAGAGGGCGAGTTCGTACTCGTAGTAGACGCCGCCCGACTGTCCCTCGTTCTGTTCGGTCCGGTTGAGGAAGCCGAGCATCGTGAGGTCCCCGAGGTGGTTCTGGATGCTCTTGAGCGTCGTCAGCGGGTCGGTGCCCGCGGACCGGGCGACGTCCTCGTAGGTGGCCTGGATGCGTTTCGAGCGGACCGGCGACTCGCCGGCCCGCTCCAGTCGGGCGACGGCTTCGAGGACCAGTTGTCCGTGGCGCGTCTGGTCGCGTATCTTGTCGGTCGCACGCCCGCGCTGGACTCGGTCCTGTGCCTCGTCGATGTGGTGGGCGGTGACCGTCGACTCGCCGCGTTCCTCGGCGATGTCCCCGCCGGTCCGCAGGAGGTCGATGGCCTGTCGTGCGCTTCCGGTGTCCCGGGCCGCGAGGGCGGCGCTCTTCGAGATGGCCGCCGAATCACAGCCGTCGTCGACGAACGCCTGTTCGACGCGGTGTTCGAGGATGGTGTACAGTTCGTCGGCGTCGTACGGCGAGAAGGATATCTCCGTCTCCATCAGCGTGTCCTTGACCTTCGGCGCGAGCGAGTCCCGGAACGTGTAGTTGTTGGAGATGCCGATGACGCCCACCTTCGCGTCGTCGAGGTGGCCGTTCGCGCGTGCCCGGGGGAGTTCGTACAGCAGCGAGTTGGCGTCCGAGAGGTGGTCGATCTCGTCGAGGACCAGCAGGAAGGTCCCGCCGCGTTCCTCCAGCGCGCCGTAGAACGTCTCCAGGGCGTCGCCCATCGAGAGGCCCTTCTTCGGGAAGGCGTCGTCGTGGTTCGGCCCCACCTCTCGGAGCGTGTTGATGAGCGACCGGAGCGTCCCGTAGGCGCTGTCGCCGTTGCAGTTGTGAAAGAGGACGTGCAGCCGGTCGGCCTCCGAGCGGTCGGCCGCCTCGGTCCGGAGGGCATCGAGCATGTACTGGGTGACGGCCGTCTTCCCGACGCCCGCCTTCCCGTAGACGAAGACGTTCTGCGGGTTCCGACCGAACAGGACGTGTCTGAGTGCGTTCGTGTACGCCGATATCTCCGCGTCGCGTTCGAGTATCTTCGAGGGCTGGTACTCCTCGTCGAGCACCGTCTTGTCGGCGAAGACCGTCTCGGTTACGTCGCTGAACGGGCTCGGGTTCCCTGCCATTGGACTGACGTCTCCTACCGGTACGTGTGTCTATTTACGTGTTTATCTTCGCCTGTTTCCCGTGTTTCGTCTGTCGAGGTCGTTTAGGGGGAGTGAGAGAGTACGTTTCGTCTGTTCGTCGTCTAGAGAGAGGGGGAGAGAGGAGAGAATTTGACTTGCCGCTACCAGAAGATTCAAACGGGTTTTCTAGAGACTGGCGTCGTTCCATACGCAACTGACGGGGGGTAGTAGTCGGCAAGCTCGACAGGAAGACAATCAGACGGTACTTCCAACCACCCCTCTCCCCTCGCGCTCTGAACAGGCGAAACGTACTCTCTCAGTCCCCCAACTGGTGTGTGTCACCGTCGCGAACAGACGAAACGTACTCTCTCCACCCTCCGAGACCACCACCCCCCTTCGTCCGGGCCGGAACAGACGAAACGTACTCTCTCTGTGTCCGCCTGCAGGAGGCGCGCCTCGCGGTTCGGAACCCGTCTCCACATCAGAACACGGCAACCACGCTCACCGTCGCTCGCGGTTCGGGTGTGGGAAAATGCTCCGACGGGGATTCGAACCCCGGTCATCACCGTGAGAGGGTGATATGATTGGCCGGACTACACCATCAGAGCAGTCCTCGTCTGCAATAGATTGTATCGGCGAATCAGGTTTAACGGTTGCGTTTCGACCGCACTGTGTCACGCGTCATCATCGGCCCCCGAGCGACTCGCGGCCGGTTCGTCGCCCGGCCGGGAGATGATGTTCTCCCGACCGACCCGGAGTTTGTTCACCTGCCCCGCCTCCTCCATCTCCGAGAGCAACATCGAGACCTTCGACTTCGACCAGTCGGTCCCCTCGACGATGTTCACCTGCTTTATCCGTCCGCCGTTCTCGGCGAGCATCGCGAGCACCCGGTCCTCGTCGGTCATGAACTCGTCGTCGGGGACGGCCGGTTCGGTATCCCCGTCAGCGGCCCCCCCGGAGGACCCGTCGGGCGGTCCCGGGCGACCGGTGGCGTCGTCGGTCCGGGTCCTCTCGTCTTCCTCGCTATCCGTGGGGGGCAGCAAGCCGCGGCGCGCCGCGACGCCGATACTCCCGACGACGACGGCGAAGCCGACCGCGAACGGCCAGAGCGGGATGCCGTCGTCGGGGACGTCACCCGGCGAGCCACCGGACGTCCCGCCGACACCGGCCCCCGAGCCGTTGGTCGCGCCGGCCGACCCGTTCGCGGGGTCGAACACCACTCGAGGTTGCCCGTCGAGGAACTGGGTACCGCTCTCGCCGCCGCTCCATATCAGTTCGTCGCTGGTGTTCTGTGTCGGTGCCGGCGTCGCGGTCACCGGTCGGAGCGACGGCGACCACCCGACGACGAACCGCTGGTCGGGACCGATGTACAGGCCGCCCTCGAAGACGTCGCCGACGACCACGCGCTCGCCCTGCCTCACGCCGAACCCGACCCAGAGGAACGACATCTCGACGATGCCCTGGTTGCCGAGGTTGTTCACGTAGGCGTCCTTCCGGAAGCCCGTCGCGTTCATCGCCCGGTCGGTCTCGTTCTCGCCCGCCCGGGTGAGCGCCCCCGCCCGCTGCTTGAAGTCTTGGTAGGTCGCCGTCTCCTCGCCGTCGAACTCCTCGGCGTAGGCCTCGAAGCGCTGGCGCTGGGTGTCGTTGGCGAGCGAGCGCCGGTAGCTGAACGTCCAGCGTGCCGACCCGTTTGCGTACACCTCTATCGAGAACACCGTCCGGTCGAACGACTGGAGCCCGTCCGTCCCGAGACGCTGGGCACCCCCCATAGCTGCGGCAGCGTCGTCGCCGCCGACCGTGTGGAGACCGCCGTCGGACCCTTCCCCCCCGTCGCTGTCGGGGGGACTGACGTCGAGGGCGGTCGCCACGCCACCGTGTCCCAGGGGTGCCACGAGCACCGTGAGGAGGACGACGACGAGCAGCGACCGAGTCATCTGGATTGGGAGTCGGCGGCAAGCTATAAAACCGATACGGGTGGCAGCGACGGTGTGGGGAGGGCGACGGACGCTCCCCGATGAGCCGGGGGCCCGACGACCCGGGCAGTCACTCGGGCGACGCGCCGGGAAGGGCCGCCGCGAGGAACTGTGCGGGGTGTGGCGGTTTCTCCAGGTCGTCGTAGTCGTCCAGCTGCGAGCGACAGGAGGCGCCGGGCGCGACGACCCGGTCGCCGGGACTCGCATCGACCTGCCCCTTCAGGACGTCGCCGATGGCGCGGCTCATCGAGTAGTGTTCGGCCTCGTAGCCGAACGACCCGGCCATCCCGCAACACCCCGAGTCGAGCGGGTCGACGTCGTAGCCGGCCCGCCGGAGCACCCCGACCGCGTGGTGGTCCTTCATCGTGGACTTCTGGTGGCAGTGGCCGTGGTACGTCAGCGACCCCGACCCGCCGAAGTCGATGCGCTCGTCCAGTCGGTGGACGTCGAGGTACTCACAGAGCCCGTAGCTGTTCGCGGCGACCGTCTCGACGTCGGCGCCCGACAGGAGGTCGAGGTAGTCCGACTGGAGCATCACCGCGTCGGAGGGTTCGGCGACGACGACGTCCCAGCCCTCGGCGATGCGCGGCGCGAGCGTCTCGACGTTCGCCGCGGCGCGCTCCCGGGCGGTGTCGAGGAAGCCCTTCGAGTGGGCGGCCCGGCCGCTCGGTTTCACGTCGGGCACCTGCACGTGGACGCCGGCGGCT